>CAYNVN010000167.1:0-3085 GCA_964400655.1 uncultured Lentimicrobiaceae bacterium | reverse complement strand
AATCGCTAAGCAAACCTTTTCGGTCGAACGAAAGCCTTGCGTCCCGATAGTTATCGAGCGGAGTCCGGAAAGGTTGAGAGTATTTAGGTTCTGATGTTAAGAAGTTGAGAGGTTTAGCCGGGTGCTTGGTGCTTGTTACTTGTTGCTGGTTGCTGGTTGCTGGTTGCTGGTTGCCCGAATGTACCGGAAGGTACGGGCGGGGTTGTTTGAAGGTTCAAGGTTTGGAAGTTCAAAAGTTAAGAGGTTGAGAAGTTTGGGTTTGGAGGCTTTTGGTTTCAACAAAACAATAGTAATGAATAAACTGCTTCTTTTATTATTCACGGTTGTTGGGGGTATATCGCTAAATGCGCAGGTAACATTTATTGTTGATTCGTTGCCGGATGGTACGCCGCCCAATGACCAAATTTATATTGCAGGCAGTATGAACGGATGGAATCCGGGAGATGAAAACTTCAGGCTTACGAAAAACAGCAACAACCTGTTTCAAATCACCCTTGATGCCGAACCGGAAGGTACCACCATTGAATTTAAATTTACCCGCGGCAGTTGGGAAACGGTGGAAAAAGGCATCAATGGCAAAGAAATTGACAACAGAACTTTTACTTACGGTAATGGCGATACCATTCATGTTGTTATTTTACACCAAAGAAATAATAGAACTGAAAACTCAGCAGCAACAAATAAAGCGCATGTTGTTAATATTGATAAAATAAAAGATCAGGAAAACATCAATATTTTTCCAAATCCGGTGGATAAGCTGGTTCAATTTCCAAAAGAGATTACTTACGGCACAAACGACAGTTTAACAATAACAGATGTTACAGGTCGTACTTTGGTTGAAATAAGTTCGTTTAAGGGTGAATCCATTCCCGTATGCGGGCTGGATGCCGGTGTATATTTTGTAACGATAAGAACGGCTAATACCGTTTACACAGGTGAGTTCATTAAAAACTAAAAAACGATTGGACAAAGTTGTTATTTAACAACACATTCATTGAGGGTATTAAAGAGGACATCAAGCCGTACAGGTTTTTCAAGGAAGAAGTTAGCGCCAAGATCGAGGCTTTTTTGTCGTTCACCCGAGAGTATGTAAGCAGACTGAACAACAACCGGAATATCAACATTTCTTTCACGAATGTATTTCAATACATCAAATCCGCTAATCTCGGGCAGGTTCAGGTCCAGCAGTACCATGTCGATATCAGCATTACTGTCAAACAGATTAATGGCCTGTTCGCCTGTTTCGGCCCATAACAATTTTGCATTTGTTCGGCTGAGTGCCGCTTCAAAAAAGCGTGCACTTGTTTCCACGTCTTCAACAATTAATATTGTTATACCTTCGAGATTCGGACTTTTCGATAAAACCATCTTCTTCTTTTTTATGCAAAAATAAAAACTTTCTTATTCGAGGAACTTTTTAAATAATTCTTTTAGGTCTTCCACTTTAAAAGGTTTCCCTATAAAGCTGTCCATACCCTGATTATAATACTTTTTAATGTCCTCCGACATAACATTTGCCGTCATGGCAATAATAGGGGTACGCTCCTGTTCAAGGTTCTCTTTTTCGTAAGCTCTGATAAGATGGGTAGCCACTAACCCGTCCATTTCAGGCATTTGAATATCCATCAGTATCAAATCATACTTGTTTTTACTAAAGTAATCCACCGCTTCGATACCGTTATTGGCAACGGTTACATTATGACCGAACTTCTTAAGATGTGCCAGTGCCACTTTTTGATTAATTAAATTATCCTCCGCAAGTAAAATGTTCAGGCTCCTGACTTTTCCTTTTGGTTGAGTATCGGCTTTATTTTGTGCTGACAACTCTTTAATCTCTTTTTCGGTCAAAACATCCAGTCCGGCAGTAAACCAAAATGTTGAGCCTTTTCCCTCTTCGCTTTCAACACCGATTTCACCGCCCATCAGTTCCACCAGATTTTTACTGATGGCAAGCCCGAGCCCTGTACCTCCATACTTTCTGGTGATTGAAATATCAACCTGCGAAAATGATTTAAACAGCTGTTTTAAACCCTCTTTAGAGATACCTATTCCGGTATCTATCACTTTAAAGAGGAATATCCCTTTGTTGTCGTCCACCTCCTGACAGGAGACCTCAACGGTTACCCCGCCGCTTTCGGTAAACTTAATGGCATTGTTCACCAGATTAATGATTACCTGCTTCAACCTTACGGGATCGGCTTTTACATACTCGGGCACGTCATCTTCGATTTTTGTGACCAGCGACAGATTTTTCTTTTTAGCCTGAAAATCGAGAATACTGATTACGTTTTTCAACTCATCCTTAAGCGAAAACGGGATTTTCTCCAGCACGATTTTTCCCGCTTCAATTTTTGAAAAGTCAAGGATATCGTTGATAACCGTTAAAAGGTTTTCGCCCGATGCGCTGATAATATCAACATATTCCCGCTGTTCGTCATTTAACGTTGTTCGTTTAAGCAGCTCGGCCATACCAATGATACCGTTCATCGGGGTTCTTATCTCGTGCGACATATTGGCAAGGAATACCGATTTTGCATGTGCCGCCATTTCAGCGGCATTTTTCGATTTAATAAGCTCTTCCTTATTCTTTTTCAGGTCGATCTGTATTTTAACCCTTGCCAGCAACTCCTCTTTTGAAAAGGGTTTGGGGATATAATCGGAACCTCCCGCTTTAAAAGCCTTTTGAATGCTTTTGGGGTCTTTGGTATCGGCTGTTAAAAAAATGATGGGCGTTTCGCGCGTAACCGGATACTTTTTTAAACGGCGGCAAACTTCAAGCCCGTCCATATCCGGCATTACGATATCCAACAGGATTAAATCAAAATAGTTTGCTTTGGCACGACTTAATGCTGCTCTGCCCGAAGTAGCCGAAACAATCCGGTACTCGGGAACCTCACTTAAGATACCTGCAATCAGATTCAAATTTGATTCCAAATCATCTACCACCAATATTTTATATATCCCGTTGTTTTGACTATGCATACCTGTTAAAAAATAACATGACAATGTACTAAAAAAATCAGTACGTATCAAATGATTTAATAAAATTTATTATCTGATTCAAATTCATAACTTTATTGGCAGC
>CAYNVN010000166.1:0-17585 GCA_964400655.1 uncultured Lentimicrobiaceae bacterium | reverse complement strand
GGAAGTTGAGAAGTTGGGAATTGGTTGCTGGGTGCCGGGTGCCGGGTTGCTTGTTGTTACCCCTCCCGCAAGCCCCGTCGTCATCCCGAAGGAGGCACGACTGAGGCCCGCCCGAACGTACCGTTCGGTACGGGCGGGGATCTCCTGAGTAGCAGCCTTTCCCTTAGGCAAAAGGGAGTTCTGTTATCGTTTATAGCAGGGGATTCCCGCCTGCCGGCAGGGCAGGCCCGCCTGCTTATGCATTCGGGCAGGCCTCCTCCTTCGTCGTCGGAATGACGGACTAATAAATGAACGACGTAGTTTCAACTCTAGGCACTCCAAACTTTAGCGCACTCCAGGCACTTTCGTACCTGTTTAAAATCTCGCAATATCAACTTTTGTTAATTCTGCAAGGGAAGTGCTTTTAAAAATATGCATGATGCTCTCTTTATTCTTCTCCCAAAAATAGTGCATGGCACAAGGATTTTCTCCCGAGCATTCATCAAAACCTAATATGCAACCGCTTAAATTGTTCACTCCTTCTACCGCTTCAACAATGGAAGCCAAAGTAATATCTTTTAAATCTTTAATAATGCGGAACCCGCCGTTACGGCCCTGAATACTTTCGATACATCCTCTTTTTGTTAAATCCGTCATTAATTTGGTAAGATATTTATACGGAATATTTAACTGTTCGTACAAAAATTTTGCACTGTATCTGTTATCGTCATTGGCAGCCATATAAACTAAAATGCGAACGGCGTATTCGGATGTTTTTGAAAGAATCATATTTTAACAATTACAAAGAAATACTATGCAAATGTAGTATTTCTTTTTCACTACACAAAGAAGGAAAAATAAATACGACCGCTTTTGGCATTTGCCAAAAGCGGTCGTACAATTAAATGTTTAATAAAAGCCATATTATTCAGCAGGAACTTCTTCAGCCTCTTCAACATGACTGGGCTGTGGCATGGCTTTATGAATGGTTAGCTCGTCAATTAAACGGGTATCGCCGGCAAATCTGTCGATTACAAAAAGTACGTAACGAACATCAACACAAATGGTGCGTTGCAATACTTTTTCGTAAGTAAGGTCGCCGCTCATGGCTTCCCAGTTGCCGTCAAAGGCAATACCTATCAATTCTCCTTTGCCGTTAATAACGGGACTTCCCGAGTTTCCGCCGGTAATATCGTTGGTGGTTAAAAAATCGGTGATCAATTTACCGTCAACGCCGTAAGGTCCGAAATCTTTTTTCTCATAAAGTTCTTTAAGTTTGGGGGCAACAATAAACTCGTCATTGGAAGGGTCTTCTTTTTCCATCACACCTTTAAGATGGGTAACATAGTCGTAATGTACGGCATCGGCAGGGTAATAATCCAACACTTTTCCATAGGTAAAACGCATGGTGGAGTTGGCATCGGGATAGAACTTTTTATCGGGCTGCATTTCGCGAATGCCTGCTTCCCATAAACGGGTTCCTTTTTTCATGCTTTCCTGTCCTTCAACATAGGTACCTCTGGCCGCCATAATGCTATTCATGTATCCTTTCATTAATCCGAAAGCCGGATCTTTTTCCAGCGTTTTTAGTTTTGGCTCCGCAAGAAAGGCTTTAAACTTATTTGAATCGGGTAAAAAGGATGTTGAATAAACGTAATCGGCAACGGCATTAAAATCGCCTTTGTATTTTTGCACCAGTTTGTCGAGTAATTCAGGGTGCATATCGGCAGGAATTTTATCGTAATACATTTTTGTCATGGCGGCAAACACATCCTTATCGGTGGCAAGGTCGTAATCCTTATACATTTCGGCCAGATTCTCCTGAATTTTACTTACCGTTTTATCAATCCGTTTTTGAATTTTGGCCTTTTTCTTTTTATCCTTTTCTTCTTTAAGGTCTTTTAATTTACTTTCCAGTCCCGAAAGCTGCTGAGCCATACTGATGATATCGGCACCCTGCAAACCGGCAATACTTATTACCACCAGCGGCACAAAATCTTCCGACATTTTATCGTAAGACTCCTTAATCAGCGGTAACGCCTGTCCATATTTGTCTTTACGTGCCTGATCGGCATCTACCCACCTGGTAAAAGCATCTTCGAAAGCCTTCTTTTTATCGTAAACATGATTTTTTTTAACCCCGCGTTGTTGACCGAGGAAATATTTCCACGCATTGGCAATGCCGGCATAATTGGAAGCGTATTTAATTTTAACCTCCTGATCGGCATCCATGTGTTCTTTCCAAACATCAAGTTTTTTACCGAACAGCTCAATGAGCGGAGGGAAATAATCGTCCATTTTAAATTTAATACCATAAGAGGTAAGGTATCGTTCGGTGGTTCCGGGAAACCCCCAAATCATGGCAAAGTCATCTTTTTTAACGCCATCCAAAGAGATGGGCAGATAATGTTTGGGTTTCAGCGGAACGTTATCTTTTGAATAGGTTGCGGGCGAACCGTCGGGGGCGGTATAAATACGGAAAATGCTAAAGTCACCCGTATGACGGGGCCACATCCAGTTGTCGGTATCGCCGCCGAATTTTCCAATTGACGAGGGAGGAGCTCCTACCAAACGTACGTCGTTATAAACCTGATAAACGTACATGTAGTATTCGTTTCCGGCAAAAAAGCCTTTGATTACTACGTTATATTTACCATCTTCGGAAGCCTGTTTTTTTAAACGCGATTTAATTTCCGAAACAATTTTACTCCTTTCGGTTTCGCTAAGTGTATCGCTTAACTGAGGGATGATGCTGTCGGTTACATCGGCCATATACATCAGTACCGAAGCCGAAAGGCCCTCGTTAGGCAACTCTTCTTCCATTGACATGGACCAAAAACCATCTTTAAGATAATCGTGTTCGATGCTGGAGTGTTTTTGAATAAAATCGTAGCCGCAATGGTGATTGGTAAAAAGCAATCCTTTGTCGGATACCAGCTCGGCGGTACAAAAAAAGCCTGAGGGTGCGGGCCCGTTTGAAAGGCCTACAATGGCATCTTTAAGGCTTGGCTGATCGGGGCTGTAAAGTTCGTCAGCGGTGAGCTTGAGGCCCATTTTCTGCATTTCGACAATATTCAGGGTTTTAATGAACATCGGCAGCCACATTCCTTCATCGGCTTTTATCCGGGGGATGGCAAGCAGCAGAATCGACAGTAGAAATAAAGTTGTTTTTTTCATTTATACATTTTTTTAGATAACAATAATAAAGACTTTGTTGAATTTAAAACATTACATTCAATTAAAAATAAATTTACTTTAACCCCAGCATTTGCGGTCCCTGCTCAAAATAGATATCCACCGGAATACCCATGCTGTTTACCTTGTCGAGGTCATCTTTTAATTGTTGCGGAATCATTCCGTCGGTTTCAATCCAGTTTTTGGCAGCTTCATAATCGCCGTCGCCCTGAATTTTTAAGATTTTTTGAGTAAGCTCCTTGGCTGCCTGCTGCATTTTGTCAAAATTAACCGAATAGGTTCCGTCTTCGTTACGGGTAAAGGCACCTCTTTTCAGGAAAAAATTAAAACGGAGCATATTGGCCATGCCGTGGGCGCTGGAAGCACCAAACCTGACCGAACGGAAGATGCCGGCCATAAAGGTTACATAGTTTTCTTTTAAATCGGTTTGGTACTCATCCATGTCGTGCAGCTTGTTAATGATAAAGAGCCCGAGGATATCGGCTTTTCCCTCTTCGATGGCTGAATATTTTTCCTTTAATGCTTTGCGTACGGGTGTTTTATCGGTAATGGTATTTTTTATACCCATGCCATGTGCCACTTCGTGAAACATGGTATTGGCAAAAAAGGCATCAAAGGTGATGTATTTTCGCTGGTCGGAAGCAATTAGCACTTTGGAGATGGGAACCAGAATTTCATCGAATTTTGCACGCATGGCATTTTTCAGTTGCAGTTTACGGGTACCTTTTTTTAGCTGGACACGTTCATCGTTGGGAAGGTTAATGGCAATGGTTTTACCGGCCATATTGCAGTCGCCGGCATAATAAACCACATCGTAAGCGTTGAGGTCGGCTTTTAATCCGGGTTTTTCCTGTTTGTATTTCGGATCAACCGGCAGCTCTTTTTGCATTTGTGGTAAAAACTGTGCATATTTCGATAAGCGGTCGCTCCACTCAACATCTTTAATTAAAACAAACGATTCGTGCGCCGCTTTGTAACCGAACAACTGGTCGGTATAATTTTCGATGGGGCCTATTACGAGGTCCACTAAGTTTCCTTCCATGTCGAGCCAGGCCATATCGCTTTCAAAATAATCGTCGGTAAGCAATGCTTCGGCCCGCAGGTTTAGATACTTTTTAAATCCCTGGTTTTCGGCAAGTGCAGCAGCCTGTTTAAGCAAATCCGACGCTTTTTTAATCTCTTTATTAAAAGCCTCGTGATACCATACGGTTTTTAGTTTACCGTTTTTATCGCGACGCAGTAATGTATAAAGACTTGTTTTGTTCGGGTCGTTAAAGTCTTCAAACTCCTTAACCGTCATATCGTGCGGATAAAACTCCGCTCCTTTTGGTTTTTCGTTCCAGCCGGTAACAAACGGAGTGAGGTTGTTTAGCTCGTCCCACGGACCGTAATTAATTGTTGCATAATTTTTTAGTTTATCTCCTTCGAGGCTGTTTAAAAAAGCCTCTTTGTCACCCAGGTTTTCCTGCCAAAAAATGCCGTCCATTATTTTTGCCGCACTAAAAAGCAGTTTCAACATTTTTCGCTGGTTTTCGCTTAGGTGCGAAATGTCGCTTGTAAGTTTTACTTTAGCATATTTTGCCATGTGATAATTTTTTACAAGATGTGCTTTGGGTTCTTTTTTTTCTTTTTTAGCCTGCTGCGATCCGCATGAAATAACGGCAGTTGCCAAAAAAAGTACGAATACAAAAAACAAAGGTTTTTTCATTTTGCTATATGGTTTTGGTTTATAATGTGTTTTATTTAATGAAATCGTCAAGTTTGCCGGTTTTATCCATTCTTGCACCTTTGGGGGTGTCTTTTAATGTTCCGGCTTCGTGATAGATGTCGTGTTCAAAAAAGAGGATATAATTATTTTCCAGTGCCTCTTTGTAAAAACGTTCCCTGTCTTTTAACGTTAGCAGGGGCCGCGTATCGTAGGCCATAATCCACGGCATGGGAATATGAGCCGAGGAGGGCATTAAATCGGCCATAAAAACCACGGTTTTTCCGTTTACATTGATGTGCGGAATAACCTGACCGTCGGTATGGCCGCTGTAAAGTTTAAAGGTGATGTTGGGGATGTAGGTTCCGTCTTCGTCAATAAGTTTGAGTTGTCCGCTCTGCTCTATGGGTAAAATATTTTCTTTAAGAAAGGAGGCCTTTTCGCGACGATTGGGATTGGTGGCCCATTGATACTGCTGTTTGCTTGTCCAGTAGGTTGCGTTTGGAAAAGCAAGTTTGTAGCCATTCTCTTCATTCCCTTCCACACTGCCGCCGCAATGGTCGAAGTGCATGTGGGTAAGGATAACATCGGTGATATCTTCTTTGGTAAATCCGGCATTTTTCAATGAGCTTTCCAAAGTTTCATCACCATTCAAATAATAGTGAGCCAGCCATTTTTCATCCTGTTTGTTACCGATACCGTTATCGATTAACACTTTACGCTCGCCGTCAACCACCAGCAGGCAGCGCATGGACCAGTTGCAAAGATTGTTTTCGTCGGCCGGATAAACCTTGTTCCACAATACTTTGGGAACCACGCCGAACATGGCACCTCCGTCCAGTTTTAAATTACCTGTTTCTATGGGATATAATTTCATCGAATGTTTTTTTAAAAGGTTCAAAAGTAAGCAATATTAGACTTCCTCAGGCAGATAAATGTTATTCTTCGGCGATAGCATGGTTAACAAAACAAACAGAATATTTATCTTTACCAAAACTATTTTTGAAATCGGGTAAATTTAAAACGGATGAAAAAAGTTTCACTATCAACAAAAGTGTTAATCGGATTAATCGCAGGGATTTTACTTGGGTTGTTTTTTGGAGAGAAGGTAGCATGGTTTTCTGTATTGGGAGATGTTTTTATAGGGTTATTGCAAATGACGGTACTCCCTTACATCATGTTTTCGCTAATCGTTAATATTGGCCGTCTGTCAATGGATACGGCACGAAAAATTATTAAATACGGCTTGCTTTTCCTCTCTTTTTTGTTGTTAATCGGAATTGTTGCTTTGCTGTTATTACCCCTGGCATTTCCTCACTGGGAAAACGGTAGTTTTTATAGTGCCGATTTTATAAGAGAGCAGGTACCTTTTGATTTTGTCAAATTGTACATCCCGGCAAACCCTTTTGAATCGCTTAGCAATAATGTGGTTCCGGCGGTGGTGTTGTTCAGTATTTTTGTGGGACTGGGTATGATGAAACTTCCCGGTAAGGAGAAACTTTTACAGCCGCTGGATGTTTTAACCGACGGACTGAACCAGGTAAACAAAATGGTGGTAAAGATAACCCCCATAGGTGTTTTCAGTATAGGTGCGGGCGTGGTGAGTAAATTGAGCTGGGCCGACCTGAGCCGGCTGCAGGGATACCTGCTCCTCTATTTGCTGGCCGTTTTGCTGTTAACATTTTTGGTGCTTCCCTATATAATTGCAACATTTACACCCTATTCTTCAAAAACTGTTTTTAAAATTACCCGCTCCACGCTTATTACCATATTTGCCACCGGAAAGATTATTGTTGTTTTTCCACAGCTCATCGAAGATATAAAAGCGATTATACGTACCGAAGAGGGTGCCACCCGGGAGGCTCAGGATGAGGTGGATATTATTATGCCGCTGGCTTATCCGTTTCCAAATCTGGGTACTTTTATGATTTTTATTTTTGTTCCTTTTGCCGCCTGGTACACCGGTGGCGCTTTGTCGTGGGATACAGCTCCCGTATTTGTAAGTTCAACACTCCTCAGCAGCTTTGTTGCCCCCATAACAGGATTGCCTTTTGTAATGGATTTGCTGGATATTCCGCAAAAGACCTTTCAGCTTTTTGTGGTTTCAACGGTAATTACCGACAGAATACGGGTGGTGTTGGGTGCTTTTCATCTTATTACCCTTACCCTGCTTACCATTGCTGCCGGACACGGTTTGCTTAAATTAAAACCCGGCAAGCTGATACAGGGACTGACAATTGTTTTTGTTGCCGGTGCAATTTCGGTTTACGGAATGAACAAGCTACTGGAGAAAAGTATGGAAAACATTCCGTCGAATGTTGAAATTGTAAACAGTTTTAAAATAATAAGTCCGCAACAACCCTATAAAATATTACGGAAACCAACCCGAAACCCAAATGGCAAATGGCGTGGAGAAAACACTTTAAGCAGAATTAAACGAAGAAACAAAATAAGAATAGGTTTTTATGAAGATGCCATGCCTTTTTCTTTTTTCAATAATGACAGTTTGTTGGTTGGTTACGGGATTGACCTTGCACATCAACTGGCAACGGACCTTCAGGTTAATATTGAATTTGTACCCGTTGATCCGGGCAGGCTGGTTGAAGAGATGAAGGCTGACTATTTTGATATTGTGATGTCCGATATTTTTATTTCAAGTAAATATGCACAAGAGCTGGCGCTATCCAAACCCTACTTAAATGTTTCACTGGCGCTGTTGGTTCCAAAAGACAATGATGCTTTTGACGACTTTAAAAGCACCATTGAACTTGACACTTTCACAATTTCGTATTTTGCCCGTCCCGAAATTGCACAGGAGTTTCTCTCATTCTTTCCCAACGGTAGTGCTTACGAAATTCACAACTTCGATCAGTTTTTTAATCAAAAAGAGGATGACTCCGTCCATATTGATGCGCATCTTACCAGTGCCGAGCGGGCTTCTGCTTTAACCATTTTCCATCCTGATTATAAGGTGGTAAACCCGTTGCCTTATCACATTAACAATGCACTGGTTTTCCCACTGGCTCACGATGATGTTTGGACAAAGTATGTCGATAAGTGGATTGATTACAGAACCAAAGACGGCACTTTCGACAAGATTTACAACCAGTGGATTTTAGGTAACCCCTATCGTAAAAAAGAAAAGCCCTGGAGTTTTTATGAAAATGTGATTAAAAAAAATTCTGACAAAGAGAGGTAGAATCTGTGTTATTGCGAATAATGTGCAGACAGATATTTTTAAAGCCGTTGCATTAATTTTTCTACAGAGGTATAATAAGTTTGATGAATTTTGTTTTCAATTAATTTTTTGAAAAAAAGAAACGGTGTGTTATGTCGAAAAATATCCGAAATTTGCCTTTCTTATAATCGAAATTCGTTTGCATGAGGATATTTGTCATATTACCAAGAGTTCCCTATCCTCTTGAAAAAGGAGATAAGTTACGTGCTTTTCACCAAATCAAGGAGTTATCTAAAAATAACGAAATCATCCTGTGTGCTCTTAATCACAACCGCAAACTTGATAAACAAAAAGCATTTAGCAAATTACAGCCCTATTGCCGGTCGGTAAATTTTATCGACCTGCCCGCTGCTGCCGTACCATACAATATTATCAGGGCCTTTTTTAAAGGCCTGCCGCTACAGGTTGGTTATTTTTATAATGCCCGGGCTTACCGTAAAATCGGTAAACTTTTTAACGAATACAAACCCGACCGTGTTTATTGTCAGTTGGTACGAACTGCAGAATATGGTATAAACCTGAATGTTTTCAAAACCATCGACTATCAGGATGTTTTTTCTTATGGTGCCAAACGACGTATGGAACAATCTTCCTGGTGGCTTAAGCCAATACTTAAATCGGAGTACAAGCGGCTTATAAAATACGAGGATAAGGTTTTTGAAACTTTTGATGAAAAAACCATTATCTCAGTACCCGATCGTGATTTGATACATCATCGGCAACGTGATCGCATACACATTATCCCCAACGGTGTTGACCACGATTTTTTTAAGCCTGTAAAAAAACACAGGAATTATGATGTTGTTTTTACCGGCAATATGAATTATCCTCCCAACGTGGATGCTGCCGGTTTTTTGGTAAAAGAAATTATGCCTTTGGTATGGAATAAATTACCCGATACAAAGGTTGTGTTGGCCGGAGCTGCTCCCCATAACAAGGTAAAAATGTTGGAAAACGAAAAAGTAACGGTAACGGGATGGATGGATGATATTCGAGATGCATATGCCGCATCAAAAGTATTTATTGCACCTATGCGTATTGGTACGGGATTACAAAACAAGCTGCTTGAGGCCATGTCGATGAAGATTCCATGTATTACTACCCCGCTAGCCAACAACGCTCTGCAGGCTGAAAACGGTAAAAATATTCTAATCGGTAAAAACCATACCGAACTTGGCCAATGCATTGTTGACCTGTTGACGGATGACCGACTCAGCACACAAATTGCCGAATCGGGATTTGACTTTGTACACAGGCAATATAGTTGGAGTGAAGCCTCCTTAAAACTTGAAAAAGTGATACGGGGATAGGTGTAAAAAAATATCAGGATACCGTATTTAACAGTTCCAGTCTTAACATATCCAATGCGGCAAGTGCCGTACGGCGAATGTTTCGTCCGCGATGTTCGCCAAAATGAAAAATCTTTGATTTAACTTCGTTGCGGGTGGCAAGTGCTATCCATGTTGTACCTACCGGTTTTTCATCGGTGCCGCCGTCGGGCCCGGCAATTCCGGATGTGGCAAGTGCAAAATCGGTGTCAAATTTTTGTTGTGCGCCCGAGGCCATGGCTTCCACCACTTCGCGGCTTACGGCTCCATATGTTTCGATATCTTTTTTCGAAACTCCCAGCAGGTTTATTTTGGCTTGGTTTGAATAGGAAACCACCGAGCCGTTATAACAGGCAGAACTTCCGGCAATACTTGTTATCAGATGTGCTATATAACCGCCGGTACAACTTTCGGCTGTTGAAACTGTTTTTCTCTTTTCTTTTAATAAACTGGTGGTAGCTTTCTCCAGTGAAATATCATCGTAACCGAAAATCAATTCATCTATATAATTATGAAGCCGGTTGATCAGCCGGTCAATTTCGTCTTTTAATTTTTGTTCATCCGTACCTCCGGCTGTAAGGCGCAGCCTAACAATACCCGGCTGGGGAAGATAGGCCAGTTTAATATGTTCCGGCAAATTGTTTTCCCAATGTTTTATTCTTTCGGCCAAAAACGACTCTCCAAGTCCGGTGGTCATTACCGTTTTATGAACGATAACACCCGGATTAAATGTTTTTTTCAGTTTTGGAATAACCTGCTCCTTTAGCAAAACCATGGTTTCAAAAGGAACGCCGGGCATCGAAACAAATACTTTTCCGTTTTGCTCAAACCACATTCCGGGAGCCGTGCCGTTTCGGTTAAAGAGCGGGGTGCATTTTTCGGGAATAAGGGCTTGTTGCCGGTTTACTTCGGTAACCTCAAAGTTGCGGGCCTTAAAAATGGCTTTAACCTGTTCAAATGTCGGTTGATGAAATATCATATCCGAATTAAAATATTCGGCCAGTGTTTTTTTTGTAATATCATCTTTTGTGGGGCCAAGTCCGCCGGTCATTAAAATAATATCCGCCCTTCCGGCAGCCTGGTCTAAGGCATTCCGTATATCATCTTTTTTATCGGAAACGGCAGCAATATGCACCACTTCAAAACCCGACAGGGTTAACTCGGTTGCTATTTTGCTCGCATTTGTATTAACCACCTGTCCTATTAAAAGTTCATCACCTATATTAATTATTTCAGCCTTCATTTTTTTCTGTTATAATTTCATAATCTTAATTAGTCAAGGTCATTCTCAATATATTTGGGAGTGATGGTTAAAACCGGAGTTGATGATTTGCGGATAATTGAAAAAGCCGATGCACTGATAAAATATTTTACCAGCGGACGTTCCGACTGGGTCATAATCATAATCAGGTCAATACTGTTATTGTTGGCATATTTTATCACCTCAATTAAAAACATCTTTTTTCCACCTCCTTCGGTGGAGATAAATGCCGACCGGGTACTTATTCCTTCATTTTCAATTTCATTGATGGTTTTTTCCATTAGCTGAAACGATCGGCGGCTGATTTTTTCCTTCTTTTTCCAAACTATCGAAATAACATGAATGGTAGCATTAAAAGCTTTGGCAATTTTAATGGCATTAACCACTTTTTGTTGATTTCGTTTTGTGAAGTCGAGCGGGAGTAAAATATTTTTAATAAACGACAGGTTTCCTTCGCGGAAAGTAATAACCGGAATGGGCGATAAACGAATGATCTTTCCGGCTACCGATCCAAGTTTGGGTTTACTAATGGCTTTTTCCTCATGCTCACGGGTTCCCATCAAAATAAAATCAACCCCGTAATCTTCAACTATATTTAATATCTCTTTGTACGGCTTTCCTGTTCTTACAACAATTTTAACATTAAAACCGTCGGCTTTTTCGGCATCGCTAACCAGCGAGTGCAGTTTTTCTTCCACCAGTAAACTTACGTTGTCTTTTACAAACAGTTCGGCAAGTTTTTCCGAACGTTCTATCACATGAAGCAATACAAGGGTATAATGATAATCGTTAACATGCTTTAATGCAAAGTCTAAAGCAGCTTTCGATTCAAAGTCGAAATTGAAAGGAATCAGAACGGTCGGGTAAATATTGCCCATGATTATTGTTTTAATGCTATTTTTGCAAAATTATTCAAAAAAAGGAACTATGGAGAAGATGAAGAATGCAGAATTGGTACTAAACTCAGCGGGAGCTGTTTATCACCTTAATTTATTTCCCGGCGATGTGGCCGAAACCATTTTTTTGGTTGGTGACCCGGGCAGGGCAAAAATAATTGCCGATCATTTCGATACCATCGAATTAAGCCGGTCGAATCGTGAAATTAACACCTTTACAGGATATTACAAGGGCAAAAGACTTTCGGTACTTTCAACCGGAATGGGAACCGATAACATTGAAATTGTGGTTAACGAACTGGATGCCCTTTTTAACATTGATTTTAAAACCAAAACGGCCAAAGAGGAAATTACCTCTTTGAATTTAATCCGTATCGGAACATCGGGTGCTTTACAGGCCGATATTCCGGTTGATAAAAGTTATGTTGTTTCGGCCTATGCACTGGGCCTCGACGGTCTGGCCTGGTTTTACGAAGACGGTCCGTTTGTTATTGAAAAGGATTTGACAAAACAGTTTATCGACACCATGAAATGGGATGACGATCTGCCTAAGCCTTATGCCATTAAGGGTTCCGAATATTTAATCGATAAACTGTCGGGCGACTGGCGAAAGGGTATTACCCTTACCGCACCCGGATTTTATGCACCGCAGGGAAGGGAACTGCGCCTGAAAGTAAAAGATAATACCATTATCGACCGTGCCCGCCGTTTCGGATTTGACGGATTTGAAGTTACCAATTTCGAGATGGAGACTTCCGCCCTCTATTCTTTGTCGGCCATGCTTGGCCACGAAGCCATGACCGTTTGCGATATTATTGCCAACCGCATTAGCGATGATTTTAATCCCAATTACAAAGCCAGTATGGAAAACCTGATCGGAGAAATGCTGGAGAGGGTGTTGGAATTGTAGTCCTTGTTGAAAGGTTGATTGCAAGCTGTTTTCGCTGATACATTAATGCGGGAAACAGTCTTTTTTTATATTGCGGGTGCAACATAAACCGACAAAAGTATTTGGAAAGGAGAGTAAATATTGTTGATTGATTATGTGACTTTAATAGTTGCGATGCCCGAACTTATAAATGCTGTACGATAGTCCGAAATTTACAATTCCTTTGTAGCCGAAACCGAACTCGGCAAAACCGCCCAATCGTTTTCCAAACCTTACACCAACAAGATTAACCTGATATCCGGGCAGTATCATCGTCCTGTCGCCGGAAGTTATGTTATCGGTTGCAGCGGTAAATTGTTCCATGCCGTAAGTTACTCCAAGTCCAAGCCCGGAGTACATCTGGAATGGGCCGTTGTTAACATAACGAAATTGCACCTCAAAAGCCCCCGTAATAAATTGCCGGTCCATAACCCCTTTTTTCTCCGACATGTAATACACGTCCGCCGAACTGGTACCGTAGCCTGCAGTGCCGCCCCACATAAAGTATTCGTTGAGCGAAACAAAACGGTAGGTCAGAAATATGTTTCCCATACTCGAATAGTTATCCCTTACGTATCGCTCGTCGGGTAACTGGTCGTTAAGTAACGGAGAATTAAAGGAATAAAATACATCGGGACTTATAACCCCGTAACTTAACGAAAACTCGTGGTGATCATAGTTTTGGGCTTTTAGGGAAACCAGCGAAGAAAAAAACAAAATCAGAACAAAGAATTTTTTCATATCAACCATTTAATAACCGACGCGTTAACAAACATACATAAAGTTTGATTACAAATCTTCAAAAATGATGCTTCTGTCTGTAGAAACAGACAACCTAAAGCGAATAAAGTTGTATTTATGATTTCTATAACGCTTTTTTAAACTTTTATGTCAGTTCATGTTTTTGTTTTCTTCCCTGTATAGCTCCATGCCGTCTTTGGCCAGTTTGTTAATGGTTGGGTTCAGCATAAAATACGAAACATGCCATTGAAACCCGAACCGGGTGCTGATTTCCTGTTCCAGAGTAACAGCTGCCAGCGAGTCGATGCCGTACGAGGTTATGGGGGTATCGGGGTCAATTTCCTCCCGTTTAAAATGCTGGTTTTTCATAATCCACTGTGTCAGCCACTCTTTAATCGCCTCTTCGGTTGGCTGTACGGATTGCGGTTCTATGGCTTCCGGTTCTTCATCATCCGGTTGCCATGAAGCAACAACATTGAGTTTTCCGGTTAAAAATTCGTAACGGGTTTGCCTGCGCTGTATTTTTCCGCTTGAGGTTAGCGGGATGCTGCCGGTACGAATCAGTGCAACGGAGTAAACTTCCAGTTCGTGGTTGTCGGCAACGGTTTTGCGAATGTGAGCCATAAGCTCGTTAAAATCGGTGTTTCGTAAATAGTTGCGTTCCAGTTCCTGAACGATAACCAGTTTTTCAACACCTTCTTTGTGTATTGAAAATGCAGCTCCCGAATTGGGTTTAAAAGCTTCGTGCGATTGCTGAACGGAATACTCAATATCGTTGGGATAATGATTGACTCCGCGAATAATTATGAGGTCTTTCAGCCTTCCGGTGATGTAGAGCTCATCTTTGAATAAAAAGCCCAGATCGCCCGACCGCAGCCACGGTCCGTCGCCGTTTGCAAGGTGTGCATTAAATGTGCGTTTGTTCTCTTCCGGTTTGTTCCAATAGCCTTTGGCAACCGTTGGTCCCGAAATCCAAACTTCGCCGATGCCGTTTTCGTCAACCGGTTCAAAGGTGTCGGGGTTAACAATTTTTATTGCTGTTTCCATCCACACATGTCCGTTGCTTACCAGGTCGATGCCTTTTTTATCTTCCGGAACAAAAACCAGCCGGTTTTTACTCAGTGCTTCCTGATCGACCCTTACATATTTGGGTTCCGATGCGGGATCGCCACCGGTAACAATAAGGGTTGTTTCGGCCATGCCGTAAACGGCAAACATCTGATTGGTGCGCACCCTGGCATTTGCAAATGTTTTGGGAAATTCGACGAAAGTTTTTTTGCGGACAGGCTCTCCTCCGCAGTAAAAATTTTTAATGGTGCTCAGGTCGAGATTTGCCGTCTCTTCCGGTTTGATTTTCTGAATGCAGTAGTCGTAACTGAAATTGGGGCCTCCTCCCGTGGTGGCTTTGTATTTGTCGATGGCTTTAAGCCAGTTCAAAGGATTTTTAAGAAACGCCACCGGCGGCATTCCAATATTAATCAAACCGAGAAACGCAGCCTGAAAAATGCCGCCAACCAGTCCCATATCATGAAATATGGGCAGCCAGTTCATCCCGACGGTATTTTTGTCAAAACCAAAGGAGCGCCTGATGAAATCGGAGTTGTAAATAATATTTTTATGGGTAATCATTACCCCTTTGGGGTTGCCCGTTGAGCCTGAAGTGTATTGAATAAATGCCGTATCGTCGGGCTGCGGCAGAGTAGTAAGCGGTAACGGGTTGGGGTTTGAGCTTATTTTTTCATATTCAAACCATTCCATCTTCTTTAGTAACTCGTCATCGGCAAAATTCCGTTCGATGGTTTTAAAAACGTCGCCGGTAACCAGTCCGGCAGCAGCCCCCGAATCTTCAATAATAGAATTGATACGATCCATTTTGCGGTTACGTCGTGGCGGATAGGCCGGAATGGCAATAAATCCTCCGTAAAAACAGCCGTACAGCGCCGCCACATATTGCAGCCCCTGCGGAAACAACAACAAAACCCGGTCGCCCTTGTTGAGTTTTTCCGAAAGAGCCTGTGCCACCGAACGGGCAACACGGTCAATCTCTTTAAATGTAAACGATTCGGTTTCGTTAACCCCGTCGCCAAGATAACGGTAAACAACACTTTCGGGCTGCAATTTTGCCCGCTTGCTGATAATCTCCACCAACGATTCGCTTTCACGAATCACCGGATCGGGATTGTCCGACAAAAATGAATATGCCATAGATTCGTATTTTTCGCAAAAATAGGGAATATGCTTTAGGTGATTGTACCGTACCAAAATTTGTTTTGCCGCTTTTGTTTTGTCGCAAATTGTAAGTTTATCATGGCTGCAAAATCTGAAAAATTGTTAATCATTGCTTCAATTCAGGGTGTTTTGGGTTTTCCTTTCCGATTATCGTTGTAAGTTGATTAATTTTACCGCTTAAAAATTCCATTATGAGCAAAAACAGTAACAGATTTTTACCGCTGATATTTTCGGTTGTTTTGGTTGTCGGTATGATCATGGGCGCATTGCTTAACAAAAGCCGGTCGGTACAAAACGCAATCTTTCCCATGTCGGGCAGCTACTCTTCCAAATTGGATAAAATTCTCAAATATATCGAAGCCGATTATGTGGATAGTGTTGACCGTAAGGAGCTGGAAAAAGATGCCATTGACGGTATGCTTGAAGACCTTGACCCGCATTCGGCTTATATTCCCGCCAAGGATTTCCATGAGATAAACGACCCGTTGATGGGCAGCTTTGAAGGAATCGGCATCTCGTTCAGAATAGAGAAAGATACCATTATGGTTATCAATACCATCCCGGGCGGCCCTTCCGAAAAGGTGGGTTTGATGGGTGGCGACAGAATTGTTAAAGTGAACGATTCGGTAATTGCGGGAAAAGGAATAACCAATACCGGTGCCATCAAATTGCTAAAAGGAAAAAAGGGCACAAAGGTAAAGGTTACGATTTTCAGAAAAGGAATTCCAAACCTGCTTGATTTTACCATAGTGCGCGATGTTATTCCCATGTTCAGCCTTGATGTGGCCTATATGGTTAACGACAGCATCGGGTATATTAAACTGAATAAGTTTTCGGCAACCACGGTTAAAGAGTTTGAAAAGGCAATGAAAAAGCTTGATAAGCAGGGCATGACCGCACTTATTTTAGATTTACGGGGTAACCCGGGAGGTTTTTTAAATGCTGCCATTGATATTGCCGATGAGTTTTTACCCGACGAAAAACTGATAGTTTATACCGAAGGTAAAGCACGTCCGCGCCGTTATGCTTTTGCAACAAGCAGGGGCGACTGGGAAAACAACACACTGGTAATTTTAATTGACGAGGGTTCGGCATCGGCCAGCGAAATTGTTTCGGGAGCCGTACAGGATAACGACCGGGCGACCATTATCGGAAGACGCTCCTTTGGAAAAGGGCTGGTTCAGGAACAGATGGAGCTGCCCGACAGCTCGGCTTTGCGTTTAACGGTTGCACGATATTATACCCCCACCGGACGCTGTATTCAAAAGCCCTATAAAAAGAATGATTTTCAGGATTATTACGAAGAGGCTTACCACCGTTATCTGGACGGAGAGGTAAACAGTGCCGACAGTGTCCATTTCCCCGATTCGCTGAAATACATCACCCCCGGCGGTAAAGTGGTTTACGGCGGCGGTGGCATTATGCCCGATATTTACGTTCCGTTGGTAACCGATACCATTCATACCTTTTACAATATACTGGGTAACAAAGGGCTTATTTTCAGATTTGCATTTGATTATACCGACTCGCACCGTAAGGCGTTGAGCAAATACAAAGATTTTGAGCATTTCGACAAAGGTTTTAACATGTCGGACAGCGATTATAAAGAGCTGGTGGCTTTTGCCCGCGAGAAAGGGATTAAACAGAGTCCTGAAAAAATTGCCGTGTCGAAGGATAAAATAAAAACCCTGTTTAAGGCCTATGTGGGAAGAAATATTTTGGACGAAAAAGGTTTTTATCCCATCTATCACCAAATTGATACCACCTTTAAAAAGGCTGTGGAGGTGATTAATAATGGTAAGTAGGGCTTCATTAATAATGTATTGAAAAGTTAACTTACTGGTTATAAAAGTAAAATATTTAAAGTGACTGTTATAAAATAGTTTTTAGTTATATCATCAGCCTGAGCAAAGGTTGTAACACTGAGCGCCTGCCTTGACGACAGGCAGGTAGTTGAAGTGTGACATTAAACAAAATCATTATGAAGAATAATTTAAACCGGACTTTGTTAAATAATAATAGGTATTTAGTGTTATTCCTTTTTGGATTTATGGCCATGGGTAATCTTTCTGCCCAAAAGGTTTT
>CAYNVN010000165.1:0-2532 GCA_964400655.1 uncultured Lentimicrobiaceae bacterium | reverse complement strand
AGTCATGAAAGTTAAATATACAATACACGTTTTATTGATACTATTTGCTGTGGGTATTTTTTCTTCCTGTAGCAAATGGGATGTATCACCCCGCGATCAGATCTCTACCGAATCGTTATCCGAAACCAAAGACGGTATCGTTAATGTTACCAACGGTGTTTATGCCTTGTTTAAAGATCAGGTTGAATTTAACGGGTTTATTGATGACAACAATTCCTATTTGCGTCAGTATTTCCAAATGTCTGATTTTGCAAGCGACGATATTGTTTGCGGACAGGTAACTACCGACCCGCTCTATTACAGCTTCACTTACACCCATTCACCCGATCAGGCAAATTCAAGATTTTTCTGGTATGTTTCATACAAAATGATTAACGCTACCAATACCGTTATCGATATAATTGAAAACAGCGGAAAAATTGAAAGAAATGAAATGGTAAATCAAATTCTCGGTGAAAACTATTTCCTGAGAGCCTTTGCAGAGTTTAACCTCTTAAAATTTTATGCAAAACTACCTACAGCCGGTAATCCCGATTCCGACCCGGGTATAATTTTAAGAACAACAGCCAATGAACCTGCAAAAAAGGCGAGGGCTACCGTAACCGAAAGTTACAATCAGGTTATTGCCGATGCTTTAATGGCTGCTTCGCTTATGAATCAGGTGAGAGGTAAAGAGTTCGCCTCCAAAGAGGCAGCGTGGGCACTGCTTTCACGGGTTTATCTCTATCTGGAAGACAATGACAAGACCATCGCTTATGCCGATTCGGTAATCAACTCGGGAAGATTTACCCTGGAAACCGCCTCTTCATTCCCAACCTACTTCCCCAATGCCATTGCCAGCGACGAAACAATTTTCCTGATTGCTTATACACAACAAGATAACAGAGGAAAATTCGGATCCATTGCCTCCATGATTTACAGCGACGGAAACAGCGGCTGGGGCGAAGAGTTTGCCTCCGAATCCATCAGGGCCGACATGGACGACCATTTGGAGGATATCAGATGGAAATACATCGACACATTATATAAAGATGACGGTACGATTATGACAAAAAACGGAATTCAGATTTTTTATATTACAAAGTTCTCATTCCAGGATGGCGACCCGAACCTAAGCTCACCCGTTATGTTCAGGCTGGCAGAAATGTACCTGAACAGAGCCGAAGGGTATGCCAAAAAAGGCGACGAAACCAAAGCGTTGGCCGATGTGAACGAAATAAGAAAACAGAGAGGGCTTGAAGGTTCGTTGTATAATGGTGTTCCGGCAGGAGAAACACTGCTGGATGTTGTTCTAAAAGAGCGGAGAATTGAACTTGCCTTTGAAGGTCATCGCATTTTTGACCTGGTTAGAAACCACCGTGATATCGTCCGTAATTATTGGGGATATCATATTAAAGGTTTACAGGCACCCGATATCGACCCAAACAACCCGCCTTCAGGGTATCCCGAGCTGATGATTCCGTGGAACGACCCGACCATACTTTATTATATCCCGACAGATGAAATTTTAGCAAACGATTTATGTGAACAAAATCCATAGATTTATTTATTAATTATTTATTAACCAAAATTTTTTATCATGAAAAAAACAAATTTTGCAACTTTAGCAGCAATTTTAATGCTGTTTGCAGTCGTAGTATTTACCGGCTGCCAAAAAGATGACGACCCGAAAACAATTACAGGGGAAGCATTGTTTTCCTTTGTAGCTGACGGGTTAACCGTTACTTTTACCAATGAGTCTGACGTAACACCTCCTGTAACTTATTTATGGGATTTTGGTGACAGCGAAACTTCTACCGAAAAAGACCCTGTACATACTTATGCTTCAAAAGGCGAGTACACGGTTAAGTTAACGGTTACCGACGAAAATGGTGGAAAACATGACGTTTCAACCAAAATTAATGTTGACCGCAAAGGTAGAATTACCTTTGATGACGGCGACCTTAGCGACTGGGATGTTGTAACCGAAGCACAGTTTGTTGTGCCTTTGGGTGATAACTCAGGTGTAATGGTAGCTGCAAAATATGAGTATGATGCCGATTACATTTATGCTTATTACGTTTTTGAAGGAACAATCGGAACCGATTATCAGTTTGACCTGATGATTGACTATGATAACGATAGTACAACAGGAACAACCTCTTATCTGTGGCCTGCTTCCGGTTGTGATTATCTTCCTGAAACATGGAGTTTTGCCAGCGAAACTGCCGAAACCCATTATTATGACTTTACAGGTGTTGACGGTACTGACGACTGGACATTTGAAGAAGATATGACCATGCCTTCAGACGCAATGGAATACGGAACCATGAAACAAGTTGGTGCTAATGTTGCTTTTGAAGTAAGACTTAACAGAGGCCTTTTGCCTAATCTTTCCAATGATGTAATCTCTTTCGGTTTATTTATCAGCGATGCTGATTGGGCCGAAATTGGATTTGCTCCTGATAAAACACCTGAAGGCGGTGCTCACACAAGCTACTTTAAGTTTGAAATGAAATAATTATTTGGGTAATTGATTTCAACGGGAGGTTA
>CAYNVN010000164.1:0-2497 GCA_964400655.1 uncultured Lentimicrobiaceae bacterium | reverse complement strand
TTTCAATGTCGTGTCAAGTGTTTTAAACATTTTTCAAAAAAAACAGGGGAGGGGAGTTGTAATGAAAATGATAAATAGAAAGGGATATCACGACAATTTACAGGGGGTAAATATCCGCATGATTTATCTGTAATAGGGCATTAAAAAACAATTCAGTTTACAAATGTACAAATGTAAACAATCGTACATTTGTAAACTTAAGGATTAAGTCTTTACGGTAATTACAAGCAAAACAAAACAATATACATCTGTAACATTAACTACACAGAAGGTTAAAAATACAATGCCACGTAAATATGAAAAATAATGCTTTTAGTAAACAGGTATCCAGACATTTAATAGTTGCAAATGAAATTATACTTTAATAGTAATGAGCCGGCAATATATTCAAAAATAAGGTGTAAAAAATAATATAACATGCGGATATAAAGCATTATAACGCCATTTATCTAAAATATACTTTAAGAAATGGGAGAATTTACAAATGTAACACAATTAAAACAGCATAAAATGTTACAAATGTCATCAATAAATGTTATCTTTGTAAAATAAACATGAAATAAAATGAAGGACAGAATTCAAAAAATAATGAAACATTACAACCTTACGGCTGTTCAGTTTGCCGGTGAAACAGGTATTCAGCGGTCGGCTTTATCGCATGTAATGTCGGGACGAAACAAACCCAGTCTGGATTTTGTTTTAAAAATCAAACAACGGTACCGTGACATAAATACCGATTGGTTGTTATTGGGAGAAGGAAAAATGTTTAATGAAGAGCAGCAGAAAAAACAAACGCTACCGGAAGAAGGACTTTTATTCGGTAACAATGAACAAGAAGAAAAAACGGATAGTGTTGTAAAATCGGAACCTGCCCCTGTTTATCATTCGAAACCTGTTGTTGAAAAAGAGGTACAAAAAAAATCCTCATCGTTTGATAACAATGAGGATTCGGAAATTGAAAAAATCGTCTTTTTTTACCCTGACGGCTCCTTTAAAACCTACCGGTCAAGATAATTTATCTTTTTTTTTCTGAAAGCTGTTAAAACATTTCCAGCTGTGAAAAGAAGAAACCGGCTTCTATTTGAGCGTTTTCATCGCTGTCGGATCCGTGAACAGCGTTGGCTTCGATGGAAGTAGCATAAAGTTTACGGATGGTACCCTCGGCAGCATCGGCAGGATTGGTAGCACCAATAAGGGTACGGTAATCCTCAACGGCGTTATCTTTTTCCAAAACGGCCGCTACAATGGGGCCCGACGACATGAAATTGGTAAGGTCGTTATAAAACGGACGCTCTTTGTGAACCGCATAAAACGCCATTGCCTGCTCTTTGGTCAGTTTCAGGTATTTCATGGCTTTGATTTTAAAGCCGCCTTCAATTATTTTAGCTAAAATGTTCCCTATATGGCCGTTTTCAACAGCTTTGGGTTTGATCATGGTAAATGTGATGTTTCCTGACATGTTTTTCTGTATTAAAAATTTGCGCAAAAATAGCAGATTTTTTCAATCCTTTTTAATGCAATACCGTAAATGAGATTTATTGTGGTTTATTATTGATGTGGAAACAGTGTTAATAACTGTTATACAGCGCTTAACAACTTTTAACGCTAATAATGGGGACAAACTCTCAAAGCAACCTCTAATTGGTTATCTTTGCCCATTGTTTTTTAAAGGATATATGCTTACAGACCGGCAAATAGCAGAGATTAGAACATACTTATCAGCAAAAAGGAAAATTACGCTGACAACCCATATGAATCCTGACGGTGATGCCATTGGCTCGGTGATAGCCATGATGCACTACCTGCGAAAAAAGGGACATGAGGTAAAAGCTGTTATTCCCAATAACTTCCCCCGGTTTTATTCATGGCTGCCCGGCAGTGATGAACTTATTGTTTACGAAAAACAGGTTGCGGTGGCTAAAGCTGCATTAAACGAAGCGGAAATGATTTTTCTGCTTGATTTCAATGCTTTTAATCGTGTGGGGCAGATGAGCGAACTTTTGAAATCGGCTCCCGGTAAAAAATTTCTGATTGATCATCATATATCACCCGAAGAGGGGTTTGATTACTATTTTTCAACCACCGAAACTTCTTCAACCGGCGAACTGCTGTACGATTTTATGGAAATTATGGGCGACCTGGCGTTGTTGGACCGTGATATAGCAGCGGCACTTTATGTTTCCATTATGACCGATACGGGGTCGTTCAGTTTTGCAAGTAATCATCCCAAAACCTATTACGTGGCTGCGGCTCTGATTGAACAGGGTATTGATGCCGAAAGAATTCACCGTTTGGTTTACGATACCTTTAGCGAGAATCGTTTACGACTGTTGGGATATGCCATTTCGGAACGATTGCTGGTGTGGCCTCATTTGCACACAGCGGTTATATACCTTACCAAAGAGGATTTGAAAAAGTTTAACTATCTGGTAGGCGATACCGAGGGTATTGTTAACTATCCGCTATCAATGGCGGGTGTTAACCTGTCGGTTTTAAT
>CAYNVN010000163.1:0-4643 GCA_964400655.1 uncultured Lentimicrobiaceae bacterium | reverse complement strand
AGGCACTCAATAATTGTAGATTTATGATTGCAAATTTTTGATTTGTGATTTTTGATTTACCTGCCCGTCCGGCAGGCGGGCCTGCCCCTCCCGCGCAACCCAGCGTCACTCCGAGGGAAGCGAACCCGAAAGCTTTCGGGGAGCGACGAGGAGTCTCCAGTGCACCAGCCTGCCCTTCCGGACAAAATGTAATCCCGATCTTTATATTAGGGGATTCCCGCCCGTACCGAACGGTACGTTCGGGCGGGTCTCGGTCGTTCCTCCCTCGAAATGACGGAGAAAAGAATGGTCGTCGGAATGACGGGAATGAAGGCAGTTATCGGAGTAACGTAAAAAGGAATGGTTGTTTGGGTGACGGAGAAAAAAACGATTTTACGGCACAAAATACTATTTAGAATAATTTCTAATTACCTGCCGGAACGGTTACAATTATTTGTAATTTCGCCCTTCATAAAACATGATTATATGAAATTCAAACCGGGAGATAAAGTCAATTTTTTAAATGAAAGCGGCGGAGGAACCGTTACGGCCATTATCGATTCGAGAATGGTGAAGGTAGAGGTTGAAGGCGGATTTGAGATGCCTGTTATGGAAAGCGATTTGATACTGGATTATCGCGCCCGCGAAGCCGAAGAGATTACCAACACTTTTGCCGTACGGCAAAACAAAACCGCAGAACCGGTAAACGAACAAGAGCGCGAACCGGAACGTGTAAGCCAAATAAGTCCCTATTTTGAAGTTAAAGAAGAAAAGGGGATTTACCTTGCTTATGAACCCCACGACCAGCAATGGTTGTTGACGGGTGATTTGGATATCTTTCTTATCAACAACACCAAATATGATATTCTTTACAGCCTGTTTATGGAACAAAAAGAGGGCCTTACCGGTGTTGATTACGGTTCCGTTCCACCCGATTCGAAAATTAACATCGAAACCATTGAGCGCGATGAACTGGAAAATTACAGCCGCGGTTTTGTGCAAATACTCTTTCACGCCGATACCCCTTCAAAACTTTATATGCCGCTACACAGTCGCATTAATGTTAAAGCCGGCAGGTTTTATAAAGAGGGAAGCTACACCTCCAACACACTGGTTCAGGGAAAAGCATTGATTGTTAACATTACTCCCGAAAGTGCATTGGAAACGGTAACCGAAAATCCGCTGCGTGAAAAATCGGGCTACCAAAGCAAAAATTCCGCTGCTGAAACGGTTAAAGAAAAACCTTTGATAGAAAAACATAAAACCGATATCAATACGGCGATTGTCGATTTGCATATCGGTGAACTGGTGGATAATATTTTGGGCTTGTCCAGTCACGATATGCTCAATATCCAGATTGAATATTTTAAGAAAGCATTGAACAGCGCCGTTGTTAATGATTTCGAGAAAGTGACCTTTATTCACGGTGTTGGAAACGGGGTGCTGAAGAATGCCATTATTAAAGAGCTGGAAAACTACGAAGGGGTTGAAAACAGGATGGCTTCCATCTCCAAATTCGGTGTGGGTGCACTCGATGTGCTAATAAAAACAAAAGAGTAATGAAAAAGTTCTTTGATATTCTTTTCTCAATGCAAACCATGGGAGTACTTCTTCTCATTTTTGCTTTTTCGCTGGGTGCAGCCACCTTTATCGAAAACGATTTTGGTACTACCGCCGCCAAAGCGCTTATATACAATGCCGTTTGGTTTGATGTTCTGCTTGCCATTCTTTCGGTTAACCTTGCCGGAAACATCATCCTTTTCAGAATGTACCGCAGGAAAAAGTTTACGCTTTTTCTTTTTCATTTTGCCTTTCTGATAATTATTGCCGGAGCCGCCATTACCCGTTTTATCAGTTACGAAGGAACCATGCACATCCGCGAAGGTGAATCATCCAACACCATGCTGTCGGACAGAACCTATGTAACGGCCGAGGTTACCTATAAAGGGCAAACCAAAAAGCATGAAAAGAAGGTGCTGCTTTCCGTTTTTTCAAAAAACGACTATTCCGACCAGATTACCGTAAGCGGGAAAACTTTTAAATTCACCACCGCCGACTATATTCCTAACGCCACCGAAATAATTACCGAAACCGAAAACGGTATTCCCTATGCCGTACTCGTTGCATCAACGGGAATGGGAAGAGAGAGTTATTATCTGAAACAGGGAATGGACCAGCTAATCGATACTTACCTCATAAGCTGGAATAACAATCCTGATGCACCGCTTACTTTGCGATATGTAAACGATTCGTTGCAGTACAAAGCCGCGGATACGGTTGAAATAATGTCGATGAACGGCAACGATATTCGGAAAACGGCACCGGGCCAATGGCATCCCCTTATAAAAAATTACCTCTATCGCTTTAACGATTTAAGTTTTGTTTTAACCGGTTTTTATCCGTCGGGAGCCATAAAATATAAACCTTACGATCCTAAGAAAGCCACATTAATGGATGCGTTGGTTATTGATGTTTCTGTTAACGGTACGGTTAAGCAGGTTGCAGTCAGAGGAGGAAAGGGCTATGCAGCCGCTGAAGAGTCGGTTAATCTGGACGGTGCCGTTATCAAACTTTCATACGGGTCAAAAAATATTGTTTTACCCTTCGAGATAAAACTCAAAGATTTTCAACTGGAACGTTATCCGGGTTCCAACAGCCCCTCATCTTATGCCAGCGAGGTTATATTGATTGATGAAGAAGAAAACATCAACATGCCCTATCGCATTTATATGAACCATGTACTTAATCATCGCGGATACCGCTTTTTCCAGTCTTCCTACGATCCTGACGAGAGAGGCACCATACTGTCGGTTAACCACGATGCCTGGGGAACCGCTGTTACCTATGTGGGCTATTTTTTAATGAGTCTGGGTATGTTCCTGTCGATTTTTAACCGTTATACCCGCTTTTCGTTTTTGGGGAAAGTGGTTAATCAGGGAGTGGAAAATTTTAAAGGAGCCGCCATTGTTTTAACAATTCCTCTTGTGCTGTTCTCGGCAGCAGCTTTTGGCCGGCACGGCAACCATCTTTCGGTTAACGATATTAAGGTTGTTGATAAAAATGAAGCCAAAGCTTTTGGAGAGCTGCTTGTTCAGGCACACGGGCGCATTAAGCCGGTGAATACCCTCAGCAGTGAAGTGTTGCGCAAGCTAACCAAAAAGACCGGTTTTGAAGGACTTACTGCCGATCAGGTTTTGCTGGGCATGGCATCCGACCCGTTATCGTGGCAGCAAATTCCAATGATCAAAATCAGGTTCGGCATTGCCCGTAATACCCAGTTACAACATATTCTTGGTGTGGATGGCGACTATGCCTCCTATCTTGATTTTATCGATATGGCAACCGGTGAATATAAGCTTGGTGATTTTGTGCAGAAAGCCTACAACAAAAAACCGAAATACCGGGGGCAGTTTGATAAAGATATCATGAAAGTTGATGAGAAACTGAACATCTGTTATATGGTTTATACGGGAGAGATGTTACGATTGCTGCCCGACCCGACAGATCCGTACAAGCCCTGGCTTTCAACGGCTAATCCCGTTTCCGGAGTATCGTCGGAAGATTCGGCTATGATTGCACAAATACTGCCTGCCTATTTTAACGCCGTTAAAACCGGTGATTACAAACAGGCAACGGATTTGAGGGAAGGCATCCGTTTGTTCCAGCAAAAATTCGGAGGGTCCGTATTGCCGTCCGAAAGTAAGGTAAAGGCGGAAATATTATATAATAAGCTGATGATTTTTGATAACCTGAGTAAAGTTTACGGTGTATTGGGCATCATTATGCTTGTTTTGATTTTTGTCAATATGTTTAAGAGCAACAAAGCATTGATGAAAATAATCAATGTTTTTACGTTTCTGATTGTTTTGGGGTTTCTGTTTCAAACCGCCGGTCTTGTTTTGCGCTGGTATATTTCGGGACATGCCCCGTGGAGCGACGGTTACGAGTCGATGGTTTATATAGGATGGGTAACGTTACTGGCGGGTTTGTTGTTTTCGCGTAAATCGCCCATGACCATTGCCGGAACCACGGTGCTTACTTCGGTAATACTTATGGTTGCCCATCTTACGTGGATGGAGCCCGAAATCACCAATTTGGTACCGGTACTTAAATCGTACTGGCTTACCATTCATGTATCGGTTATTACGGCGAGTTACGGATTTCTGGCATTGTCGATGTTGCTGGGATTTTTTAATCTGATATTAATGATTTTGAAAAACGACAGAAACCGTGAATTTTTAACCAATCGTATTCTTGAACTTTCGGCCATCAACGAGCGTTCCATGACCATCGGGCTTTATATGCTGACGGTTGGAACCTTTTTGGGTGGTGTGTGGGCCAACGAAAGCTGGGGGCGTTACTGGGGCTGGGATCCCAAAGAAACCTGGGCGTTAATATCGGTGCTGGTTTACTCTTTTGTGGTTCACATGCGTTTTATTCCCGCTTTAAAATCGAAGTTTGCCTTTAATGTTGCAGCCATTATCAGTTACTTTTCCATACTGATGACTTTTTTTGGTGTTAACTTTTATCTTTCGGGATTACACTCCTATGCCAAAGGCGATCCCGTACCCATTCCGAACTTTGTTTATTATACCCTTGTGGTAATTTTTGCCGTGGCGGTAGCGGCTTATCTGAAAGAGGAAAAGGAGAAGGCTGCCGGTTAA
>CAYNVN010000162.1:0-74659 GCA_964400655.1 uncultured Lentimicrobiaceae bacterium | reverse complement strand
GGAAACACGGTATATTTAAATTATAAAGAATACCTTATCAACGGAGTGTTAATTTATACTTCTGATAAAAAGGGCCCCAAAGTGTTTAAAGCGGGCAGAGGAGGTGTTGAGTCGGGTTTGGAAGAGGCGGTATTATTACTTGGCAAGGGCGACAAAGCCCACCTTATATTACCGTCACATCTGGCCTTTGGTTTAAATGGCGATGGCGACAAGGTTCCCCGGCGGGCCACCGTGATTTATGATATTGAAGTGATTGACGTTAAATAACTATTTTGGCAGGTTGATTGTTAACCTGTCGTGTATTAAAATTTTAAAATAATGAAAAACAATTTGATTTTATGGGTTGCAGCAACAATGATTACTGCACTGTTTTTTACCTCCTGCGAAAAGCAAACCGGTAAGTGGCAAACAACAAAAGATGGTCTGGAATACAAATTTTACGAAAAGTCCGACAGTGGTAAAACTCCGGTGGAAAACGATTGGCTAACCGTAGAAATGATTTACCGTACTCCCGATTCGGTTTTGTATAACAGCAACAACATGCCTCGTCCCATGGAGTTACCGTTGCTTAAATCGGTTCACCAGGCCGATATTTATGAAGGACTTGCCATGATGCACAAGGGCGACAGCGCCACATTTAAATGTAATGCCGATTCGGTTTTCCAAAAACTATTCAGATTTAAAAAACTCCCTCCCGGTTTGGAAGGTGTTAAGGTTATCTATTTTGATGTTAAGTTGTTAAATATACAGTCACAGGAAGAAAAAAAAGCCGCTGATGAAGCAGAAGCCAAAGCAGCGCAGGAAAAAATTATGAAAGATAAAATGGAAGAAACAGCAAAACTGAACAAGTACCTTGCCGACAATAACATTACCGTTAAACCTACGGCAGATTCGTTATTTGTGGTAATTATTAAAGATGGCAGTGGTCCAAAACCTAAAAAAGGTGATAAAGTTAAAGTACATTATACCGGTTATTTACTGGATGGTACCAAATTCGACAGCTCGGTTGACAGAGGTCAGCCTTTTGAGTTTGAACTGGGTGCCGGACGTGTAATTAAAGGCTGGGACGAAGGAATTGCTTTGTTAAATAAAGGGACCAAAGCCAAACTGATATTCCCTTCCAAATTGGGATATGGTAGCAGAGGAGCCGGCGGAATCATTCCTCCCTATTCGCCTTTGGTGTTTGAAGTCGAGTTAATTGATTTCGGTAGCGAAAACAGTAAATAGATTTTACATAACCAAATAAAAAGAGGATGTTTAATATTTGTTTTAAACATCCTCTTTTGGTTTTCAACTGTTGAGCGGTTAAAATAACAGCAAATATGAACGTTTTTAAATAATATGATAATGAAGCGATTTTGGTTTTTTACGGTAATAATACTGTTTATGGTTGTTGTTACATCGTGTACAAACAACAATAAGTTTAATGGTTTTACAAAAGGTCCCGATAATGTTTGGTATAAAGTGCATCAGAAAAGCGGCGATACGCTTAAACCGAAGTTTAACGACTATGTAACCGTTAAGATGAAGTATTATTTAAAAGATACTGTTTTGTTCGACAGCAAAAACCTTCAGGAAAAATTTGAATTTCCCATAATTAAACCGATGTTCGAAGGAGATATTTACGACGGCATGAAATTAATGGCTCCGGGCGATTCGTTTACCTTTGCAGTGGTTGCCGATTCGTTTTTTTACAAAACGGCCAACATGAAAAAGCTTCCAGATTTTGTTACTGCGGGCGAACCCATGTATTTTGATATTAAAATGGAGAAGGTGTTAACGGCAGAGCAGTATAAGCAACGGAAAAAACAGGAATTGTTACAAAAACAACTGAAACAGGAGCAGACACTGAACAAATATCTTAAAGAGAACAATATTACCGAAAAACCACTTGCTTCAGGACTCTATTACAAAACTTTACAAAAGGGGTATGGACGAAAACCCAAAGCGGGTGAAATGTGCCAGGTTTACCTTCATGTGGAAGCTGTTGGGGTTGATTATGTGCTGTTTGATAATTATAAAGACGATCCGATTTTTATTGAATATGGTAAACCTTTTGATACCGAGGGGCTGATGGAAGGGCTTGGCATGATGAAAGAGGGTGAAAAAGCCAGACTAATTGTACCGTCGAAAATTGGAGTCGGAGCCGATGGAAACAACGGTGCAGTACCCGCTTTTTCTACCATTATTTATGAGGTAAAACTTGATAAACTAAAAACCAAAGAAGAGGTTGAAAAGATTCGCAAAAAAATTGCCAACCGTAAAAAGAGAGAGAAAGAGGCCTTAAAACAGGCTGAGCCGGGCAAGATAGCCGCTTATGTTAAAAAACACAACATCACCACTAAACCGCTTGCATCAGGTCTTTATTACCTGCCTGAAAAAGAGGGAAAAGGGGCTCACCCCCAAGAAGGGAATACCCTGTCGGTTCACTACACCCTTTATAATACCGATGATGAAAAACTGTTTTCCACGTACGACGACGGCCGCCCTTTTATGTTTGTATTGGGTTCGGGTGCGGTAATTCAGGGCTGGGAAGAGGCACTGCCCCTGATGAGAAAAGGCGGGAAAGCAAAATTGATTATCCCTTCAAAACTGGGCTATAAAGGTGTTGAAAAGAAAGCTTTTAACATTCCGCCCTATTCGCCACTGATTATTGAACTGGAGGTGATGGATATCAGGAAATAGCCTGTTATTTAATGGAATCAAGGGCTTTGATTACCACTCTGATAAGCTCCTTTTTAATGATGGGTTTGGAAATGTATTCGTTAAATCCTTCCGAAAGGAATTTCTCACGGTCGCCCTGCATGGCGTATGCTGTTTGGGCAATAAACGGAATTTTTCGGTAAGGAGAAAACAGCTCCTGTATTCGGTTTTTTAATTTAATGCCATCCCACCGGTCGGGCAGGTTGATGTCCATTAAAACAACATCAAAGGTTTTGCCCTCTTTAAAAAAGTCGCCAATCGCTTCAAGGCCTTTTTCGCCATCTTCGGCAATTACCAGTTTGGCAGCCTGTTTTAATATTTTTGAAAAGAGCAGCCGATTCATAATATCGTCCTCTACCACCAGTACGTTAAGTCCTTCCCAGGGCATTTTGTTTACCTGCCCGCCTGGCGTTTCGGATGTTTTTTTCTCAACATCTTTTTGATAGATTGTTGTAGCTGGCAGTGTTAATGTAAAGGTAATGCCCTGTTCAATTTTAGCGTCAACCGTTACCTTGCCTTTCATCAGCCGGGCCAGTTTGTTGATTAGCGGATATTCCATACCTGTACCCGTAAAGCCGGGAATATAGTTTAACCCTTCACGATTAAAGGGTTCGAGAATGTTTTTCAGGTATGCTTTGTCAAATCCGTGGCCGGTATTTTGTATCTTAATCTCACAAAATTTATCTTTCTTTACCAGGTCGATGTCGATAATAACAAATCCTTTTTCGGTATTGTTTAACGCCACCAGCGTAGCCTGTTTGATGATTTTTGATGTAAGTTCCTGATCGGCAATTACCAAAGGCATCTCTTTGGCGTTAAACACCAGTTTGATGTTTTTTTGATTTGCAAGCGGTACAAGTTCGTTTACAACGCTGTTAATTGTTTTAACCACATTGATTTTGCTAATATGGGCGGTGATTTTTCCGGCGGCAATATTGGTGTATTCATGATAGCTTTCTACCATGTTCATTATCAGATTGGCGTTTTCTTCAATGATGTCGGCATACTGATAAAGCTGTTTTTCACGCAATCTGGCAAACTCGGTTTTAAACACACCCGTAAAACCCAAAATGCTCGATAACAGCGACCGTATATGGAACCCGATATCCAGATTGGCACTGTTCCGTAGTTTTTCTGCTCTTCTTAAATCTTTTATTTTTTTATTGAGTTCCGAAATGGCCAGCTCTTTATTTTTAGCTTCGGTTTGCAGCCGCTCGATGCGTGTGTTTATTTTGTCGTGTTCGATGCCGGTAAGGCGTTTGCGCTCGTTTTGTAAAATGTTTTTTGTGTTTTCAATCTTTGAGAGTTCTGTTTTTCTTCTGTTTAGCTGTTTGTGTTGCGAATAGATAATTACAATTAATATGGCAAGGATAACCAGGGTGATAAGAATGAAGATGATGGTAAAGATGTTTCCGTTAAAAAAACCGGAATTTTCAGCAGGCCGGATGGCAGCCATCAGGTTCAGGAACATTTTGTTGTTTGATAATAAAGTTTGCCTTGCCGATTCCAGCGCAACAGCCGAATCGTTGATGGATTTTAAGTGGTTTTGAAAATAGAAAGCGGCCAAATTATTGTTGCCCCGTTTCCGGTACAGTTTTGATTTTACCATATAATAATCGGCCGGAAACAGTAACGTGTCGTTATTTAGTTTGTTAAGTAAGTTTTCGGCTTCGCCGGTTTTGTTAAGCGAAACATATAGCGTAGCAAGTTCAAGCATATGTTTTGCTTTAAGTGTGGTAGAGTTTGGCAGCGAGTCGATGGCATACCGGTAGGTTTGAATGGCCTGAGGCAGTTTGTTCTCCAATTTCAAAACATTTGCTTTGGCAAGCAATGCCCTGCATTTAGTTTTTGTATCAGCAGGATTGGATTTAACAATGTTCAGAATTAAGTTAAGATAGAGATCGGCTTTTTCCGGTTTGTTTTCCCGAATGAAAATATCAATCAGTCTGAAACCTGCTTCCAAAACCATACCGGAACCGGTTTGGTTGCTTTGCATACCGATGATTTCTTTGTAACACTTTTTAGCTTCTTTATAATTGCCGGTTTGTTGCCATGCCTCGGCAAGTCTGAAACATCGTTGGCTTTTTTGTCTGTCCGACAGACTGTTTGGGTTGTTTATAAATCGCTTACCGGTTAACAAACTGATGGTAACCGAAGGAAGGTTTAGTTTGTTGAGGCAGCCGGTAATATTGAGCAGCCTGTCGGTTTGCTCCGGTGTATAATCACCGGCATTATTATTTAAAACCGACTCGATATTATCTTCAGCAAGTGCGGTGTTGCAGGTAATATCAAGAGTACTGTTTTGTGCTTTAACGCCCCAGCCGGCAAATAAAAAGATAAATGTGAAATATAAAAATGAATATCGGTTTATTATTCTCATAATGGGTATGGCCAAAGTTTACTCTGTCACGCTTTTAATCCAATGTAAAGGTACTCATTTTTATTGAGTGCATATTTTTCAACATCATCCAAAGGCCAGTCGCCTGATGCCGGTTTAAGTTTTAAAACTTTAAACCCTGCATTTTTAAGTTTATCGGGATAATCGCGGCCGTAAAGGCGAACGTGGTCGAATTGTCCGAAATGTTTTTCCCGTTCTTGTTCCGTTTTAACCGAAGGATCTTCGTAGGTTTGTTCCAGTTTCAGGGAGAGGGGAACCTGCAATATTGCCTGTCCGCCGGGTTTTAAAACCCTGTATATTTCCGTCATGGCCTTATGGTCGTTTTCGATATGTTCCAACACATGGTTGGCAATAACAAAGTCGAATTGATTATCGCCGTAAGGCAGTGCGGTAAGGTCGATGGAAGGGAGCGTGTCGTTATAATAAAACCCTTCCTGATATTTGGTGCCGGCAGTATAATCGAGATTGTCAGTTTTATTAAAGACTTTATACAAGGCGGGTTCGGGGGCCACGTGCAGTACCTTTTGGGGTTTGGTAAAAAAACCGGTTTTATGTTTCAGATACAAAAACACCAGCCTGTCGCGGTCGGTACTTTGGCAGCGGGGACAAATATTGTTAAGCCGGTATCCGCCACCAACAATCTCCAGCTCTTTAATTACAGGAAGGTCGAATCCGCCAGGAAGCATGGTTTTAAAACCGTGCCGGCACAACGGACAATAGTATTTGTTGCCCGCATAACGTAATCCGGTGAAAAACAGTTTCAGCTCTTTAAGCCAAAAGCCCAACCGGCGCGGAATAATGTTTTTTATTTTATTGTTCATATCGGTTTGGGTACGATTTTTACCGTTACGCAAAAAGCTTTGATGCAATTTCAAAAATACAAATTTATTTTGAGCAATTCTATTATGTAGCTGCTGAGTTATGGTGTTGGTTGTTTTTAGCGCAGGAAAGGCAAGGCATACGCTTACATTATTATTGACATTCGTTTTAGGTTTATGATTTATTAATAGTCCATAAACTCTTCAAAGAGAACCTGGATATAGGAACGGCCCTCCTTTTCCAGTTTCGGGCACGCTTGTTTGTTTTTACACTTTTTTACAAAGAAATAATTGTTTATGATATCCTGAACAATCTCACCATCGGGGCGTTTCCATCCGTAACCGCGATTGAGCTCAAAATAGGCAACCCGGGGTGTGTAAGGATTGAACATATCCATGCTCCATTTAAACTTTTCGGAAGGTAAATGCAGTTGCCGCAGCAGGGTGGCGGTGATGTTTACATTGGAAGTAATTTTAATGTAATGCTTTCCCCGTAACGAATCTTTTAATGCACCTCCCGTAATAAGCAGCGGAATTTTATGATATTCAAAAGTGTGTAGCGGATGGTTAAGATACGAAACGTGTGAATGGTCGGCCATTATGAGTATAAGTGTACTGTCGTACCAGCTCTCTTTTTTTATTTTATCAAAAAAATTGCCAAGACACCGGTCGGTGTAGTGTGCGGCATTTACAAAGTCCTTTTCCAGCTTAATATCTTTTAGCGGCCGGTCGCCTGGCTGGTCATAAGGTGAGTGAGAGCTAAGTGTGAAAACCGTAGAAAAAAACGGTTTTTTCATTTCATTAAGGTCGTAATGATATTTATCAAACAAATACTGATCGTGATACCCCAGACGACCCTTTGGCAGGCTGGAGTTGAAATCGTTTTCGTCAACCAGTTTGTTAAACTCATTGTACATTAAATACGATTTTATGTTGCCATAGTTCAGGTCGCCACCAAAATAGAAAGAGGTATGGTACCCCTGCCGGTTTAAAATTTTAATCAGACTGGGAACCGATTTGTATTTTTCAGGATGGTCGGTAAGGGTTGTAACCGGAATGGCCGGCAACCCTGCAAATAAGCTTCCTAAGGCTTGTTGTGAACGGTTTCCGGTAGCATAAAAGTTGGTAAACATCAACCCGTCGGTTTCCAGTTTGTGAAATTCGGGAGCAATATCGGCCCGTCCGCCCAGCGTTTCAATTAAGTCGCCCGAAAAGCTTTCAAGCAAAACAATCATAATATTCGGCCGGGAAATCTTTAATATGGATTCCGTAGTATCATTTTTTACGGTAAATATTTTTTTAACCGTTTCATTTGCCTCACTAACCGGTAGCGTTTTAAAGATGTTTTTTTCTTTTATCTGAAAATAGTCGATGGTACCGAAAACAAGGTTGTAACCGCTGTTTACCGAAGCAACATTAAGGATGTTGTGTTTTGAGAAATAGGCATCGCTGGCGGTGATGGGGATGGCACCAAATCCGCCCCGCAGCCCGATTATCAATAATCCGGCTACCACCAAATAGAGAGGAGCTTTTTTCAGTTTTCCGGAAAAGGATTTTTCAAACCTTGTTTTTACAAAACGGTTATAAATCCATATAAAAAACCACATTTGTACCGAAACGAGCAATACAAACGAAACGATTTCGCCTGATGTAGCGGTGTTAAACACTTCAGACGGGTTTCTGAAATATACCAGTGCCTTGTACGAGAGTTTGGTTTTCCACTCGCCGTATAAACCAATTTCTCCAGCTGATATCAGCAAATAAATTAACAATACGGTATAATTGTATGCGGCTGTAAGTTTTCTGAAAAACGGAGTATTAAGTGTAAAAGACAGAACCTCAAACAAAAACGGAATAATTAGGACATAAGAGGCGGTTGTTACATCAAGTTTAAACGCGTGTGCAAAAACAGCAGCCGTTTCGGAAAAAGGGATTTGGCCGGCATTGATAAGTTTAAAATAGAATAGCAGAAAAATAAATCGTTCCAGTGCAAAAACTGCCAGCCAGAAAACAAATTGTTTAAACAGAAAATAGAGGGAATCTTTCATTAAGATATTTTTTGCACGGGGTAAACAAGCGGCAAAAATAACAAACAGATGCTAATGGAGGGCTTTAAAAATCATCTATTCTTTAAAGTGGTTAAAATTTGTAGTATCTGTACATCACCACTTTCAAACTTTAAGCCTTAGAACCTGAAATTCTTTAACGCTTTCGGGTTTTAACCGCGCCCATATTTAGATCGTCAACTTCAAGGATTTCAAAGCTGTTGTCGATGTTTTTTAAAAGGTTAGCAAGGTATTCTTTTCCGGAGTGTACCGATTCCATCACAATCATTATTTCGGGAAAAGTGCTGAGGAAATTTTTAGCACCTTCAAGCACATTGGTCTCCATACCTTCAACATCAATTTTAATAAAAACACGGTCTTTATCCGCATCAAAGTTGCATTGGTCAATAACCGAGTCCAGCGTAACTACTTTAACTTCGGTTTCGCCGCCGTCTTTAACATCCTTGTTTTCGATGCTTTTTAAATGAGAGGCACCGGTGTTATCGGGTACAAAGGTAAAAACGTCGGAATGTTCGTATTTTCCCAAAGCTACGTTAAGGAGTTTAACCTGTTGCTCAATATTGTTAAGTTTGATGTTTTCCGATAAGGCATTAAAGTTGGTTGCAACCGGTTCGAAGGCACATCCTTTAAGCCCTTCTTTGGCAAAGAGAATGGAGTAGGTTCCTATATTGGCACCAATGTCGAGGAACTTGTTATAGTTTTTAATGTTTTTATAAACAAACTTTTTAACGCCCCATTCGTAGGCATAATTGCCAAACTGGAAATCAAGTGTTCCGGCACGTACCGCAAATTTTCCCAGTGAGCTTGTGTAAAGCGCCGCCCGCCGGGTGGGTTTACCCGTAATCATATACTTTATCGAGGATAAAAAGTAGTGAAACTCACCATGTTTCAAAAAGTCAACAGAGTATCGCCAGAAGGTTATAATTTTTCCCATCACAAAAAAACAGGTATGTTAATTATTTTTTAATTCGTTCCCATTCACCGGTGTCAAAGTTATAATGTTTTAGCGGTTTGGCCGGATTACCTCCCACAATTGTATAGGGCGGAACATCTTTCACCACCACGCTTCCCGCCGCAACAATGGCGTGTTTGCCCACCGTAACTCCCGCCGTTACCACGGCATTGGCACCAATCCAAACCTCATCTTCAATAACAATGGGTTTTGTTTCAACCGGCTGGTCGCTTATGGGCATTGAAATATCGACATAACCGTGGTTGAGCCCCGATAATACAATGTTTTGGGCAAACATAATGTCGTTTCCGATTTTAACAGGGCCTATTAGTGTGTTTCCCAAACCGATACGGGTACGTTCGCCGATGATTACATCGCCAACACCGTTGTTAACCGTGCTAAAATCTTCGATGGTTGAATCGCGGCCAATTTCAAAATTGTTAAAAGGCATAACGTCCATACGGGTTCTTCTTCTGATAAGCGAGCCTTTTCCCTTTTTATGTTTTAAAGGGTTTACAAACCATTTTACCCACAGGCGCGGCCGTGCCTGGTTTTTCGGCATCAACATCCATAAAGCCATTTTTTTAAGCTTAGGATCTGATTTTAGTTTTTCTTTCAGCCCCATGACATTAATTTTTTGATTTTAATTTTTCGATCATTTCAATTTTGTCGTAAATCTCCTTCACATTATTCTCCCAGGTATGGCTTCGGGCCAGTTTTTCGCGTTCGGCCTCTTTTTCAGGAGTGTTCTCCTTTAATGCAAGGTCGATGAGTGTAACATATTCTTCTTTGTTTTCGGCAAGATATACATAGCCCTCAAACACCTCCATGGCTTTGGTTTTTGTTTGAACCGTTGGTTTACCCATGGCCAGATATTCGTCAATTTTACGGGGATAGTTTCCAATGGTTACTTCGTTAAGTTTTTGAGGGTTGATGGCTACATCAAAGGCGTAGAGGTAGGAGGGAAGCTCTTCCATTTTTTTGCTTCCCAGAAAATGAACATTTTCCAGATTGTGTAATTCACTGTTTTTAAACGTATCATCCTCAGGACCCACCAAAACAACACTCCAGTCGGGCCGCTGTTTGGCAATATGGATGATTACATCCAAATCGAGTCGTAACGAAAGCAGTGCTCCGATGTAACCTATAATCGGTTTTTTAATGGGTTTTATATCGGGTGGTACCTCTTTGATGAGTTTTTTGTCGAAAAGCGAAACATCGCATCCCTGCCCTACATAATAGGAGTGCTTGTTGAATTTACGCGCCAGATCGGCAAGGTAGGTTGAGTTTGCCACCACCAAATCGGCTTTGGCCATATGTTTAGCTTCGATGCGGATTCCCTGTGTTTTCCAAAAATCAACCGCAATCATGTTGTCGCGTGTGTAGTAAACATAGGTTTTGGGTTTGAGCAGTTCGGGGAGGTAAAAACTCCTGAACATATCACTGTCGTTAAAAATGATGAAATCTTTAAAGTTGAGTTCATCAATGGCTTTTTGAATTTCGCGGGCAAAACGTTTGTTGTTTATCTTGTTTAAAATATCAAAAAGCCAGTTAACGGGCAGCTGACTGATGGATTCCAGTTTGGTGTTTGGGTAGAGGTTCCACATGTTATCGTTTATTTTAACCAGGTTGGGTTCCTCTCCCTTCATAATTTTGATGCGCTTTTGAATTAAGGGGTCATCTTTTTCCCTTATAAGTGTTAGTCTGTCTAAAGGGTAGTTAACGTAAAGTACACGGTTGTTTTTTGAGAACTCATAGGCCAGGTTGATACAGTTGCTGCCAATCCGGCTGTCGAGTGCCTGCAAACCAACTACGATAATATCTCTGTTTTTTATCATGGTGGTAAATTTTATCGGTAATGTTTTTTATAAACTTCATCGTACAAACTCAGCACATCTTTAGCCATATTCTCCCACGAGAATTTTTTCGACTGTTTAAACCCCTTTTCTATCAGTTCATTACGAAGTTTTTCATCTTTTAACAGTTTGATGATGCCTTCGGTAATCTGTTCGGGTTTAAAAGGGTCGATGATATAAGCCGCTTCACCGCCGGTAATTTCGGGCATGGAAGATGTGTTGGAAGTTATAACTGCAACGCCGCAACGCATGGCTTCGAGCATGGGTATGCCGAAACTCTCGCGTAAAGAGGGGTACAAAAACAGCTGACACTGATTGTATATGGCCGGGAGGTCGGTATTGATGACATATCCCGTAAGGTGTATTTTATTGATAAGTGATTTGTCGCCAATTTCGGCAAGGAGCTTATCCAGTTCGTTTTTTTCGTAATCGAGCATAACAAGCCATAAATCTTCGTCGCCGGTTTGCCTGATGTAATCGGAAAATGCTTTAAGCACACCTTTTGTGTTTTTTTTGGGGTCGGTGTTTCCAAGGAAAAACAGGAACCTGTCGGGGAGGTTATACAGTTTTTTTACCCTGTTAAGCTCTTTTTCGTCGTCGATTTTACGAAAGTGTTCGCTAACGCCGTTGTAGATAGCCACCAAACGGTCATCGTTTTCGGGGAAACCGAAAAATTCACGTATTCTGTTTTTTTCAAAGTTTGAAACGGTGATTATTTTATCGCTTTTTTTTATCACCTTAGGAACCACCAGCCGGCGGTACATATTGCCGAATTTCTGATAAAGCGTGCCCGCCTTTTTAAACAGCGGAAAGCTCTCCATGTAAATAATGTCGTGTAAAGTAACCACAAGAGGCATTCCGGGGTTTACGGGAGCCGTGTTGCTGGTGCAATGCAAAATTTGACAGCCCTCTTTTTTTGCCGCTTTTGGCAAAGCCGACTGTTCCCAAATCGGGTAGGGGCCACCGTCAAGTTCCACAATTTTAACGTTATCGGTTGGTTTTAATGCCGATTTGTCAACATCGGGTTTTACAAAAACAACGTATTCGTTTGTTTTGTCAAGTTTTTGAATATAGTTGATAAGCTCCAGTGCAACCATATCCATCCCGTGTTTTTTTTCACGCTGTAACCGTTGACCTTCTATGGCAATTTTCATAATTGTTAATGTTTATGTTTCTTAATTTGAAAAGCATTGTAGGTATGCTTGGTGTGTATAAACTTTTTATTTCCTTTTCTAAAGCTGATGAGTGAAATCATCATCATAAACATTCCTTTCGGCAGTGTAATCACAGCTTTAAAAAAGCTAAAGTTATAAAATTTACGTGGTATTGCAAAAACAAACGTTAAAATTAAAAGCAGCAAAGCCACACACCATGCCAGGGTCCAGTTAACAGGGTTAAAAAACAATGAAAGCGGAACCATCAAAAACAGTACGGCAAGCAACAAAACACGTGGCAGTTGAATATAGATCATAGCTCTGATAAAGTATTCAATATTACCCTCTTTAAACAGGCTTTTTACCGACGGAATAAAGTTTTTTCCGAAGAAATGTATTTGTGCCGATAACCACCTTCGTCGCTGGCGGGTAAATACTTCGGCATTTTGAACTTTTTCGTCGTAAACGAAGGTGTAGGGTAAATATTCAACTTTTATGCTTTTTTTGGCCAGTTGCATTTCAATCTCTTTGTCGAAGCCGCCCACCACTTCCACTTCGGCCATCATTGTTTTAAACATCTTAAAGTCGAATGCCATGGCGGAGCCGATTAATGCCGATGAGAAACCGATAACACGGAACCCTTTACGGAAGATGCTGTTGTTAATCTCTTCGCTAATGGCATCCAACAGGGCAAAATTGGTGTTGAGGTTTTTTGCGGTACGATGTCCCTGAACCACTTTAAATCCCGAAGCAAACGACCGGTTGATATCGTGTAAAAACCCCTGATCCATAATGTTGTCGGCATCAAGAATACAGGCAATGTCGTAATTGTTGTCGATATGCCTGAATGCGTAGTTAAGTGCCCGCGATTTGGTGCTTATTTCAAAATCGTTTGCCAGCAAAATGATATCCTGTTTGGCAAGTTTATCAAGTGTTTCCCGATAAAAGTGGTCGGCCACCACAATAATATCATATCTGTTTTTGGGATAGTTCTGATGTCCGGCACTTTTAATTACCTCATGGATAACCACATCTTCGTTATAAGCCGGAATGATAAGAGCAATGCGTCGGTATTTGCCGTCATTGGTAAACCTGGGCCGGTATTTAAAGAGGCTTGCAAACGAAAAGATAAACAAAACCCCTACACTGGTTATTATGTATAAGTAAAATACCAGTTGAATAACTTTTGCTATGTCGATAAAAAGATTCATTACAACATGGGGTTTTCGTGTATTTCATCATCGTACAAATGGTTAAGGTTCCATAAAATAGCTTTATAATAAGCCGTAAAAATATGAACCTTACCTTTTAACAAAAACTTAAAGGCGTTTTTGGGAATGGCAATGAACAGCTGATAAAAGATGCCGAGATAAAAGTCGCGCCCTTCGTAGTTACGACGCATAAACACAATCCGGTTCCGGTTAAGATAGTAGGTTTTCAGGCTGCTTAACTTTCCGGTTGATACCGATTCCTTATGCAATACGTACGATTTACCCGAATAATAACTTTTGTAGCCCGCATTGTTAATACGGGCACACCAGTCGGCCTCTTCGTAATAGAGGAAGAAAATATACGACATCAGTCCCACCTCTTTAATTACCCGCATGGGTACCATCATGGCTGCACCGTGTCCGTAAGCTGTTTCGCGAACATCATCATATTTTCCGTTATCCTGTTCCATATAACCAATGGCAAAGTTGCGCATGGTAACAGGGTTTATGGGGGTATATCCGGCATACTGGATGGTATCGGAGCGGTAAAAATATTTTATCTTCGGACTTACCGCACCGATTTTATGATCGTGTTCGAGCAGATAAACCAGCGGTTCCAAAAAATCTTTAGGAACCTCAATATCGTTGTTGATTAATAATACATATTCCCCTTTTGCAGCCATAATGCCAAAGTTGTTTCCGGCGGCAAAACCATAATTGATGGGGTTTTCGATGTATTTAATATAAGGGTGTTGTTTTTTAATAATGGAAGGATCATCTTCAACCGAATGGTTATCAACCACAATTACTTCGATGTTGGGATAGGTAATACGTTTAAGCGATTCCAACAGGTCGCAGGTTACTTTTGCCTGATTGTAATTAACGGTAATGACAGATACCAGCGGATACCTGTCGAACGTATATGTTTCACCTTCCATAATACCGGCTAATTGTGTTTGATGTTATCGGTATGTGAATGGGTGGTGTGAATAAACTTTTTGCTGGCACCCTTTACCTTAAGCAGGCTGAGTATCATCAGCACAAATCCCACGGGGATATACATCAGTGCCTTTAAAGTTTTACCATTGTAAAATTTCCGGGGGATGGAGATAATTAAAGTAAAAGCGGTAACCACAAATAAAACGAGCCATCGTTCGTAACCAATGGCAAACAGGTTATATATTTCGTTAAGGTTCAGTATGTAAACAAACCATAACAGAAATGTAATAATGAACAAAATCCCGGTTAACAAAATACGGGGCGGTTGTACCATTTGGAGAACTTTATCAAAGTAATCGATGTTACCTTTAAACAGCAACCCTTTAAGTCCGTCGAAAAAGTAATCGCGGAAATAGTCGAGCTGGGCTGCAATCCATCGCCGGCGCTGGTTAACAAACACATCCGATTTTTGAGTCTTTTCATCATAAATAATGGCATCGTTTACATACTCGATGGTAATACCTTTTTTAATGATTTTCAGCTCCACCTCTTTATCTTCTCCCACCGAGTCAACAGTGGCCATGGTGGATTTAAAAAGATGATAATCGAGCCCCATACCCGAACCAATCAGTGCCGACGAGATGCCCAGCACACGATGTCCTTTGCGGAATATGTGGTTGTTTATCTCTTCACTCATGGCATCGAGTATGGCAAAGCTGGTGTTAAGGTTTTTGGCTGTACGGTGCCCTTGTACCGCCATAAAACCCCTGTCGAAGGCTTCGTTTATTTTCGACAAAACATCGGGTTGCATAACGTTATCGGCATCCAGAATAAATGCCACATCGTAGTCATCGCCAATAACCTCCATACATTTGTTAAGGGCTTTCGATTTTTTACTCACCTCAAAAACAACTTCAACAACCCTTATGGGTAATTTGTTAAGGGCATCGAGGGTTGATTTTTTAAACGAATCGGCAATCACAATCACTTCGTACTTATCTTTGGGATAATCCTGTTTGGTTGCTTCTTCGGCAACATGTACAATTACTTCATCCTCTTTATATCCGGGAATCAGCACAGCAAATTTTCGCTGTTTTGATACGCTCTTTACGTGATGTTGTTTATAAAACAGTCCGGCTACACCATAAATAAAAATGTAGAGGGTTGCCAATGCGAAGTAGATGTAAAAAATCCACTCAATTGCCGATAAGAGAAAGTATAATATTTCCATGGGTTAATTTTTTTTTAGTTTGGGTAAACCGTGAAGTCCTTTATAATGGGTAAAATGCCACCATACCGCTTTAAACACCGCCTTAAACAGGTCGCTTCTTCCGTTTTTCAGGTAGGTAAGAGCTGTTTTAGGCATGGCCAGCAAATTAAGATAGAAGAAAGCCGCTATCTTTTTTAATCCCGGGCTGTTACGACGGGCAAATAATATTCGTCCTCTGTTTAAATAAAATATCTGGAACGGGCTCTCTTTAACCGTTGATATTGATTCTTTGTGCAGTACAAGCGATTTTCCCTGATAATAAATTTTGTATCCTGCTCTTTTAATATGGTCGGCCCAGTCGTGCTCTTCGTAATATAAAAAGTACACTTCGGTCATAATGCCCACCTCTTCCATAATATTGTAAGGAACCAGCATGGCGGCACCAAAAATGGAACCTGTCTCGCAGGCGTGGTTGTACTGTCCGGTATCTTTTTCGCCGAAACCGATGGCAAAGTTCCTTATGGTAACCGGGTTGATGGGAGTAAAGCCGGCAAACTGAAAAGTGTCGGGGGTGTGGAAGTAGTGTATCTTCGGGCTTACCATTCCGATGCTTTTATCCTTTTCAAGCAACTCCACCATGGGCTCCAGAAAATCCGGTTCCACCTCGGTATCGTTATTAATAAAGAGCACATATTTTCCTTTACAGTGGGGGAGGGCTACGTTATTTCCACCGGCAAATCCGAGGTTTTTTTCGGTTTGTATGTAATGAATATAGGGATATCTTTCCTTAATTATTTCGGGATTGTCGTTGGGGGAGGCGTTATCAACAACAAATATTTCGATGTTGGGATAGGTGATTTTTTTAATGGAATCCAGAAATTCGCATGTTACCGCCGACTGGTTATAATTTACCGTGACCAGCGAAACAAGGGGATATTTGTCCTTTGCTTCAGGCATAATGAACGTATTTTTAATTAATCTTTAACTTTCAACGACCATGGGTTAATCCCACGGGCAACCAAATCGGAGTATTCTCTGTCGAGTTGAGGCGACATAAAGATAAATGCCCAGCTCAAATAAGTAAGTACACCGGTAGGCATCTGTCCCATTACACCGTTACCGTAACTTGCTCCTACAATTCCGGCAAATCCCGCCAGCAGTGCGCCGATAATCCCTGATAGTTCAGGGTTTTTCACCACAAAAAAGAGATAGTAAAATCCTTTAAACATAATGTAGGATAAGATAAACAGGTGAAGCAGCAATCCGATCATTCCCTGTTCGGCCCAAATTTGTACGTACCATGAGTCGGTAGCCACATTGGCCAGAAAGCCTTGTGGCGAAAATCGTTTACCCCAGTCGCCTGCCGCACCAATACCGCCGCCGAAGGGTTTGTCGGCAAGGTAAGCTTTCAGTATCTGACGGTTATGTAAACGTACAAGATAGGAAGCATCTTCGGTGGGTCTGAAAGCGGTTCTCATACGTCTGATTTGAGAGTTGCTGTTTCCTATATAGGTGTAAGCAAAAAACACATAGGTAAGAGCCAGTAAAATACCACCGGTAACAATAACCCTGAAGTTTTTTCTAAGGATGATATAAGTAACACCACCAAGCATAGGAACAATCATGGCACCCCTTGTACCGGAAAGAAACATGCCCCAAAAACCAAGCAACGACATGGTAAGAAAAAACAGCTTATTGCGCATTCCTTTAATGGAGGAGGCCACCAATGCTCCCACAATACCTGCAGCACCCTGTGCGGCACCAAACTGACCGGCATCGGAAAAGAATGAGAATACACGTAATTCACCGAATATAATATGGGTTACGGCACCTCCCTGGTCGAGCCAGAGTTGTTCGGCCGAGTCAACACCAATGTAATACTGTTTTAAACCGTTAAGGGTACCTAAAATGGTAAAAATACCCCATGTGTACAAGAAAAGGTATAAATATCGCAGTCTGTTAAAAAGCACAAAAGCAAGCGGTATTATCAGCAACGGGTAAAGCGACATACCGCGCATTGCATAAAACCATGCTGTACGGCTAAGGGCAAGCGGATTTGCAAATTCGAGCAACGCATAAGCAAACCACATCATCATTAAATAGGTAAGGTCGCGGTTCATTTCCTTCCACCTTATTCCGGTTTTAAACTGGTTGAAGAAAAGGGCAATGTATGTTATAACCAGCATTCCGTCGATGGTTAAACCTAAAGGAACACCTCTGATATACCTTGTCAGTCCGATGGCTATAAACCCAAGAACCAGTAAGGTAAAAATACCGATGGCAGGGAAATTGAACAGCCGGTTTAGGTAGAAGATTAACGGTATGGAGACTATTAGTGCAATGGCAACTTTTATGCCCCCTTTGGCAATGATGATACCCAACAGAAATGTCATCAATACTAAAGCTAAAATCACCAGCGGATGTTGCAATTTAGCAGCACCGGTTTTAGATTTAAATGAATCGATGATGGGTTGAAATATCACAATATTAAATTAGGTTAAAAAAAGCTGTTAAAGTTAACGATTTTTAAATTTAAAATAAAAATCTTTAACGAACAAAAAGCTCTCGGTAAATATCTTTTTGAATTGCAGATGGAGGGTTTCGTCGAGGTATTTAAAACCTACAAAAATTCCGATAAGTGTAAACGAAATGGTTACAATGGCAACCAGTTCGAGAGAGGTTAAGGTTGAGTAAGTTAACAACAGACTGGCAAAAGCGGAAGGATCATCAACACCAAGCGACATCAGTTTTGCCGATGACAAGATTGCAACAAAATAATAGAGTCCGAAAACAACCAGACTGTCGCCAAGAATATTTGCCGAGGCCATGTAGATAACTTTGATAAAGTTTTGTTTGGGTTTGTTAACGGCATCCAGCGCCACACCGGTAAACCGGTCCAGCGGCAGCAACATGCCGTAAACACAAAATATCCTGAAAATATTGGCGGTTATGGCGTACTGTTCGCCACCTATCAGGGTAACAAACTCCTCTGCAAAAAAGAAAGAAAAGATCATTACCGGAATAATTAACAGAGTTAGCCCTCCCGAGTTTCTATAGTAGAGTCTTTTTACATCTTCAACCCGGCCTTCGATGCTTGCCCTCGACATTTCAGGAAAAGCGGTCATGGCAAAGCTGCGCAAGGGGATTTCGATGATTTCGGTGAGTTTCATGGGGATGCTGTAAAAAGCCACCCCTACGGTTCCCAGAAACGGACTTAAGCCAATAATAAAGGTATCGGCACTTTTTAACAGGTTGCTGCCAATGAGTGTACCGGTAGTGTATTTTCCAAAATCGAGTATGGTTTTGATGTTGTTTTTTGAAGCCTTGAAAATGTATCTAACACCATCCCAGTTTGATAGGGAGGCAACCATTGATGTGACGGCATTAATCAGGATATAGGCAATCATTATAACAATCACATCCGATTTAAACCAAATGAGGTTTGCCAGCAGGAAAAGCATAAATCCGCCCACGCTGATCATACGCAATACCAAAATCAGGTCGAAACGCAGTTTGGCCTGTTGTACCGACATGGCACTGTTAAAAGGAAGCGTAATAAAGGCAACAACGGGAAACCATCTGAAAAAGAGGTAATAGCCCGAATTGTCGATACCCTCTTTTGCGAAAAAGTAGATGGTATAGGTAATAATGGCCAGTAAAGATGTGGAAATAAGATTGATAACATAGTTTGAACCGATGAGGCTTTTACCGTTCTCTTCGTCGGCTCCCGATAAAAACCTTACAATGGCTGTTTGTGTAATGCCAAAGCGTAACATGTCGAGAAAGTTGGCAGCGGTGATAAACAGTACCCATGCACCGTAATCAACGGTAGGAAGGCTTCTTACAAGAATAATAAAACCCAACAACCCAAAAACAGCGATAAGCCCGTTATTAGCTAATGAAAGCACATTGTTGCTTTTCAGTATTTTAGCTAAAGAAACCACAACTGCTTATTCTTTTTTCTTGTTAAAAACAGTTTTGTACCTTAAGGGATAAGATATTACGTATTTGACCCTTTCAGCCACGGTATTGTCTTTGTTTTTAGGAACAACGGAAAGTAACTCTTCAAGGGCATATAATTCCACTTTATTGAGCAGTACCTGCGGCTCAACACTGCTAATCTCTTTAAAAGTATTAAGAGCCAGCCTGTCGGCTTTTGTCATTTTACTGGTTGCTTCAAGTACGTAGAAAACAAAATCGACTTTTTGAATCAGATTAATGGGGAATGAGTGGAAAACAATAGATGGTAATTCAATAAAAATAAAGTTGTATTTATTATTCTCTTTTCTTAAAGCTTTTTCTTTAATGAGTTCGTTAAAATCTTTTATGTCAATAAAATTGTCTTCTATTTTATAGCTATACGAGTAATTATAGTCTTCATCTCTGTATTCATTGTCGTCCTCTGTTCTGTAGTTCATAAATAATACGGCATCACCTATTTCTCTTAACCGGTTGACAATTTTTTTGCCGAGCAGTGTTTTTCCTGTATTATTTTGGGTACTAATTAAAAGGACAACCATGGGCTCTTTCTCTTTGTTACCAAGACCCATTTTGAGATTCTGTATCATAATATCGATCAGTCGCCGGGCAAAGAGCCTTACTTCCGACGAATCATTTTCGGTATTTAGTAACGGGTAGGCACCTGCAAGGCGTAATTCGGTTTCTTTTATAACCCGGCTGGGATTTTTCATCGACGAGTCGAAATACTCCATTACAAGTATAATAAAGATAATAAGGATCAGTCCGAACATGAACGCGGCAACAATAAGGTATTTTGCTTTGGACGGCATGGCCGAAATGGGGAAATAGGGCGGGTCAACAATTTTAATATTGGTTGCCATCTCAAGGTTTTGCTGTTTCATTTTTGCAAGGTTGAGACTTCTGAGCAGCTCGAGATACGATTGTTCCGCTACTTTTATTTCCCTTTCAATACGTTTCAGCATGGCACCCAGCGGTGCGTATTTCTGATAGGTTCTTACAAAATCCATTTTACGCCGTGCCAATACAACCAGTGCTGCTTTGGCTTCTACATAATCAATGGTGTTTTTAAGCCATTCGTCAAGCATGTTTTTAATGGGTACGCCCTGAGTGGAATGTGAGTATAAATAAAGCTGATCGACATAAAGCCTTATTTTGTTTCGTAATTCGGCCTGACGCTGTTTAAGTTTTGCTATGGCAGCGGCAGTTCGCTCGTCGTAATCTTCGGTAGGCGCGTTGGAGATAATTTTTGTGGTGATTTCCGACAACTCTTTTTTAAGCTGATTTATTTCGTCGCTTTTTAAGTATAGGCTGTCGCGTGCAGTGAGGTGGGTTTCAATTTCGTTGAGCGAAGCAGCTGAACCGGAAAGACGGATTTGCTCATTTTGATAAAATACTTCCAGGTCTTCTTTTTGGGCGGCAATGTATTTACTTTGCTCGTAATAGTTAATAATGTTGTTCTTTTTGTTGAACTGCAACAGTCTGTCTTCGGCCTTTTGTAACCTTTTGTCGGAAAAACTTACCTGTTCTTCAAAATATTTAACCACAAGATCGGTTTCGTTTTCGCGAAGCAGTTTGTAGTTTTTCATAAATACCTGCGAAAGTATTTTAAGTGTTTGCATGCAAATACCGGGATCGTCGGAATGGTAAACCAGTCTTACAAGGTCGGAGTTGTTGATACGATAAATTTGTATTTCGCTGATTGATCTGATGCTGTAGTGTTTGTTTTCGCCGTAGTGCAGTAGTTCGTAAATAAAATTGGTATCGTTTGACGAATAAAATTTGGTTAAATTTTTAACGGTTTTTTCGTAATCGGATTTTTTAACGCCGGGAGGTACTATGGGGTCGGCAACAAAGTAATCTTTTTCCAATATACTATTGTTAAAATCTTCTTCAACGGGAACGGCAGGCAGTTCGTCGTAAACTTCGTTACTGTTTACATCCGAATTGCTTTGCACGGGGACGGGGGTGGTACCCGAAGCGGTGTTGTACGGGGTCTCGTCGGAAAGTACCTCTTTACGGCTGTTACCGTACTGACTGGTGCTGTTTTTAAACCCTTCGGCAACAACAATGCGCTGACCTGGAGTAAGCGACCAGTTGGAGAGGTTGTTTAATTCTCTGAGTTTACTGATGTTTACACCGTACTTTTTAGCAATGGAGTAGAGTGTTTCTCCTTTTTTTACCGTGTGATACACAGGAGCGGTTTCAACGTTGAGTTTTTTAACGATAACGGATTGTCCCTGTGAAACCGAATTCGGATCGGAAATCCCGTTCATACTCATCAATTCTCCCAAAGAGACACCGTATTGTGATGCAATTTGCGATAAGTTTTCGCCGGGAGCCACAACATGATAGATAAACTCGGGATTATCATTGGTGGCAGTAACATTTGTTTTGGCTACTCCGCGGATGTTATGCGATACGGTTTTGGTTGAGGAATTGGTTGTTGTTTCGGCAATTACTTTATTTTTTCTTTTTGATATCTCTTTTTCAAGGGCATGTATCTCTTTTTGCAATTTCCGAACCTCTTCTTCACGTTGTCTTTGAATACCGGTTTTATTATTTTTAACTACAAGGTCTTTAACATATTTAGGTGTAAAACTTTGTAGTTTATTATAATTTTCAACCGAGATATATTGAGGAACAGGTTGTTCGAGGCATAAATCCTGAGCCAGTAATCTTATGGATGTTTCAACAACGGTTTGACGGGCTTTGAGCAGGTTAAGTAAGTTGTCGAACTGGGCGCTTACGCTAAAATAGTCGGTGGGGCGCTGCGAGGTTGACTCGATGGAATAACCGGTTGTGATACCGGTATAGATGATGGTTTCCGACTCGTAGGACTTGGGCTGGTTACGGGTAAAATAATAAACCACAAATGCAAGCAAAAGTGGAATTACAATAAGTAAAACCAGGTTTCTTTTTAATAGTTGTATGAAGTGTCCTATGTCCATTTATTTTTGATTAATTATCGCAAAACGTTGATAAGATTAAATCTCATACCCGTAACAACTTCCAACATCTGATAGTTTTTGTTGAATTCGGAAACTGCCTGTTCAAAGTTAACGGATCCTCTGGTTTGAATCTCTTTCAATCGTGCATATTCAGCCGTTGAAATCTCACCGTTAAGAAATTCATTTTGAGCCATCTGCATTTGCATCATGGTAAAGTTCTCATAATCTTCGTAAATTCTGATATACTTTTGATATTGAACCATATCGTTGTAAATTCTGATGACTTCCTGTACTAAGAAGCGTTTGTTTATCTCACGCTGGGTTAATGAAATTTCAATCCACTTCATCTGTTTTTTAATTCTGTTTCTTCTGTCGAAGAGGGTGGCCAGCGGAAACCGGATATAAAAACCTACGGCAATATTATCTCTGATTGACCCCGACCAGTAATATCTGTCAATTTTATTGATTTCATCTTTATCGTAAAACTCCCAGTTTCCGAAGTTGGCATCAAAGTTTAAGCTAAAATGTTCGAGCCATTGTCGTTGAACGGTCAACTGTTCGTAATGATAATATTGTGCTTTTAATTCTTCATATTGCAGGGAAGGGGAGTTGGCGGCTGCAGAATCGATCAGTACACGCAGCGGAGGTATTTTGTCCCTGATATCGTCAACCAGCGGATTAAAAAGTTTACTGCTGTCGATAGCAATACTGCTGTTGTTATAAGCTTTATTTGATTGGGCTATAGTATAATCGGGAATAGAAAATACCAAAGCTGCCACTAAAAAGTAACTTATTCCGTATTGAAGAATGTTTATATTTAAAACAGGTTTATTTCTCATTTAATTCCTTACCGGTTAAGCTTTCTATCAAAATGCAAATTACAATTTTTTTTAATTAACGGACTTATTGCAACAATTATTTATTAAAACATTTATAAACATATTTGACAGTATATTTTATACAGTTTCTTTTTGTAATAAAGCCGGAATGGTACGTAATATCAATTTTATATCGCCCCAAAACGAGTAGTTTTTAGAGTATTCATTATCAAGTGATTTTCGTTCTTCTTCTGACATTTCGCCTTTTTTGCTTCTTAACTCAACCTGCCATAGTCCCGTAATGCCGGCCGGCCCCATAAAACGGGCACTCCAGTCGTCGGATGTTAATAATTCGGCTTCGTAAAGCGGGAGGGGACGGTTTCCAACAATCGACATATCGCCCTTTAATACATTAAAAAGCTGGGGTAATTCGTCAATACTGGTGTTTCGGATAAACCTGCCTACTTTGGTAATTCTCGGATCGTCTTTAATTTTTATAAAAGTAGATCCTTCCATGTTTTTCTTTTGTGATTTGTACCAATATTCGCATATATATTTTCCGTCGATAAATAAAAGTGGTGAACAGTGTTGACCTTTGGGCAGTTCTTTACACCTCGGGCAATCGGTATTAAAACTTTTTTCGCTTTTTTCTTCAGCTTCTTTTTTGGCGGCATTGTATTTATTTAGATGTTCCAGCTCTTTTAACTGGGCATCGGCACCTGTGTACATCGACCTGAATTTATAAAAATCAAATATTTTATAACCTGTTCCTACCCGTTTTGATTTATAGATAATGCCTCCCTTCGATTCGAGTTTAATGGCAATGGCCACCAAAATAAAAACGGGTAACAGTATTAAAATGGCTGTTAAAGAAACAATAATATCGAATGCTCTTTTAATAAAAGGAATTTTATATCGTTGAAATACTCCTTCGATGGAACGTTTATGAATATATTTTTGATAGTAGTTTTTTAAAAAAGTGAAACGTTTGGCAAGACGCTCAACGTCAACAGGTGTAACATAATAATCGTCAACTATACCTTTTTCTTTAAAGAGTTTTTTAAACAGTCGAATGTCTTTTTCAAAACTAATTATAATAAAGGGGACTTTTGAGTATCCGTTGTATCCTTTTACCATTTTTGCGATTGACAAGCCATTCATGCCCGGCAAAATAGCCTCGCACAGGATGCCGTCGAACCGTATGCCTTTTTTTAGTAAATCCTGGGTTTTAACACCGTTTGCAACAACAGTCAGCTCAAAAAGGTCATTTCGTTTATTAAGTTCATTTATTAAATCGGGCCAACTTCCAATATAGAGTAGTTTTATTGCCATAGCAGGTTTTCTTTAATTATGAAATACGTGCAAGAATATTTCTAATTCTCAGATAAAGCTCTTCGGGATTGAAAGGTTTTACCATGTAGTCGTCAGCTCCGAGCCGTAAACTTTTTATTCTTTCCCGGCTGCTTTCGTTACCCGATAACATAATAATAGGAATATGATTAAAAAAACCGCTGGCTTTTGCATTTTCTAAAAATTCGTACCCGTCCATATTCGGCATTTGAATATCAGCAACTATTAAATCAGGTAAGTTACCTTCTTCAAGATATTTGATACCTTCCAGACCATCGTTTTTAGTAACTACCTCAAAATCTTTTCCGAGAAAATTTTCCAATAACATTCTGATGCTCTGTTCGTCATCAATCACCAATATTGTACGTTTCATATTAAACTCTTTTCTATAAAAATTTCATTCTTTACAAAAATAACCATTATTCTCAAAAAACCTAAATATTTAATTTCAAAATTCGATTACGGGTTGTTTAAAAAACCCTGTTAAAGCGGCTTTCAGCACAATTATCAATCAGGAATACCATTGGCTGAAAAATCATATAACAGGAAAAAAAACCTGATATTATTAAAAGGGGAGGGGAAGCGAAAATTATATTAAAATTCATCATTATAGTTATTTAACAATTGTTGAAAGATTAAATAAACGTTGCTAAAAACGACTATCTTTTTCTGCCCTCCATATCATTTAGCAGCATTGAAAATTTTTCAATATTAAAGGGTTTATTGATGAAATAGTCGATACCGGCTTCGTTTAAACGGGGCCGGTTATTTTTATCTGAATTTGCCGAAACGGCTACAATGGTTACCGGTTTTTTTAAAGGGTTAAGTTTTTCGTATTCTCTGATTTTACGGGATGATTCATAACCGTCCATTACCGGCATTTGTATATCCATTAAAATCAGGTCGTAGTTGTTTTGTCGATATTTTTCCACGCCAATCCTGCCGTTGGAGGCGGTGTCAACATTAAATCCCTGTCGCTCCAATATGGCTTTGGTAAGTTTCTGATTGATAATGTTGTCTTCCACCAGTAAAATGTTTTTATATAGTTCTTTGCTGTCGGAAACTCCTATACGTAAGGGTATGGAAATCATAAAGGTACTGCCAATTCCCTTTTTGGAATCAACGGTAATTTTGCCATTCATTAATTCAACCAGCTTTTTTATCAGCGATAAACCGATTCCGATACCGTAAGATGAATCGTCGGTATCTTCTCCGGCAAAAGAAAACATTTGCCACATTTTTATTTTGCGTTCTTCGTCGATACCTGTTCCGGTATCGGTAACCGAGATGCTTATGTCGAAGGTTTGATGATCGATGATATAGGCATTTATTTTAATGCTTATGGAGCCCTCTTCGGTATATTTTATTGAATTGGAAAGTAGTTGGTGAATAATTTGTTTTATGCGTAAAGGGTCACCTTTTAAGTAACCCGGAATATTTCTGCTTAATTCTACCTTAAATTCAAGTCCTTTTTCCAATGATCTTTTTCTGTAATATTCCAGAAGAGGTGTGATTTCGCTCTTTAAACTGAAATTGACATTTTCAAGTTTAATGCCATTATTATCAATACTATAGTAGTCAAGAATATCGTTAAAAACAGTTAAAAGATATTGACTGTTTTGTTCAATAATTTTGAGGTTGAAATTGTCGTCTGGTGAAAGATTTTTGATATTCTTTAATAGAGAAACCGAATTCAGGATACCATAGAATGGGGTTTTGATTTCATGGCTGATATTACCGAGAAATTCACGTTTGAAGAGTGCAGCTTTTTCGTTTTGCCGTTTTAATTCACTATTTTCTCTTTTGAGTTGTGCCAGTTCTTCAGATAATAATCTGTATTTCTTAAGTAACTCATTATTATTGAGACTAATAGTTTCTTCATCTCTCGATTTTAAAAATTTTATCATCAGAATATCAGGATTTCGTTACAGATAACTTTAATCGGTGGCAAAAACAAAAATTGCGCCATTTCAGTTACATAATGTCTAATGTGTTATATTACAAAGCGATAAAGATGTTCGGAAAGTAATGACAATTCCTATTGTGGGAAAAGTTGTTTCATAATTAATTGTAGCGGCCGCTGTCGGGTATGTATATTTTTCCGTATTTATTAAAAGCAATGTAGCCCGACTTCATTTTGTTGTTATGAAAAATTATCACAAACCTGAACGGTTGGTGTTGTTTACGGTGATGTTCCATAAATATTGAAAAGTCCTTGTAATTTATATGATACTCGTTAACTGATTGTGAGTAAATGATATTAGCCGGTAATTTTATAACTGTTTTGGTTTTATTGTTTTCATTAAAAGGTATTTCCAAAATAATTTCCGAAGGTTGATTAAACGATTGCCCGAAAGTTTCGGTTTTTAAGATTATATGTTCGATATCGGAACCTTTTTTTTTGATTAGTACATCAAACGACCCGAATGAATAAAGCTTTTTTGTAAGGGAAAATAGTTTTTCATTTTCTTTTTTTGAAAAATAGATAAGTGTAAAAACAATTATTAATCCGAATACGATTATGTAACCAAGTGTATCTTCCAATTTGAGGTTTTATTTTTTTTTGCAAAAATAGTCATTAAACAAAACAGTGTTCAGGTTATTGTTATATACCCCATATGATAATGTCCTATAATTAATATTATGTTAAATATAAATGTATAAACAAGAGGGAACAAAATGTTTTGTCCCCTCCTTTATTAAATAGTCCTTGACGGTTAAATTTAATCGTTGAGTGCTTTGGCTTTTTCGTACATTTTTAAACGAGTGTAAGCCTCTTTTAAAGCATGTTTGGTATAAACATCATCGGGTTTAAGTTCGTATGATTTTTCAAGCCAGGGCAATGCCTGTTTCAAAAAACCATCGGCTTCACCAATGAGTTTATTATACTTTTCCGATTCTTCCAAAGGTAATTCATTGGCTTCTTTAATAAGTGCTGAAGCTTTATTGTTGTAAATAGCGGCTATGTTGTAATAAGCTTCGAAAAAGTCGGGTTTAACCTCTAATGATTTTTTATAATAAACTTCAGCGTTTACATCATCGCCTTCATTGGAATATGCCTGAGCCAAAAGGAAAAGCATATTGGCATTATCCGGTTCTTTTTCAATTGCTTTAAGCAGGCTTTCAATGAGTTTTTTGTTCTCTCCTTTTTCAAGATATGTTTGAGCCTCCTCTTTTAAAATGGATAATTCTTCAGGATATTTGGTTCTGCCATCTTTTAGAACGTTTAAAGCCTGTGTAGTATCACCTTTTATTTTCCAGGCCTGGCTCCAGAAAATATAAACCTGAGGGTTGTTATAATCGACTTCGCTACATTTTTTCATGTATTCAATGGTGCCGTCGGCATCTTTATCCATAAGGCTTGTAACGCCTGCATAATAGGCGGCCGTGGTATCAAAAACACCTCTTGCTTCCTGTACTTTAAAGGCGGCAATCAGGTTGTTTTTTGCATCTTCATAATTTTTATCGTTGTAGTTAGATGCTCCGGAACTGAAATATAATGTATAAAGATTCTGTAAGAAAAGATCGATATCGGTTTTGTATCTATTTTTAGCATCCAGTTCTTTGGCTTTATTCAACGATTCAAATGCTATTTTGGCAGCTTCTGTATCCATTTTGCCTGCGCTGTCGGCATCCAAAGGTAAATGTGCGATGTTGTAATAAATAATTCCGCGATACAACCATGTTTTGGGGTCGTTCATGGTTTTTTCGTGGGTAATGGTCGGTTCAATATTCTCTTTTGCAAGATTTAACGACTCTTTTGCTTTGGCAAGACTTTTTTTGTCGTGCTTAAGTTTGAACATTTCAATTGAATTATCAAACTCTTTATTGTAGTTATATGCACTTGTACGTTTATTTTTTTGTGCATAAAGTCCACCGGTAATCATTATTGAAACCAGCATTAAAACAAATATTTTTTTCATGGTTTTATTTATTAAAATGTGTATGCAAAGATATTTAATAACAAATACCGGGCCATTGCCCCGTTTTGTTTATATTACTTCTAATTATTCGGCTCAACATTCTCTGTGTCAGTATTACTGTCGGTCTGGTTGTCGTTTTCATTTTTCTCGTCATCAAGTAATTCCTTTTCTTCGTTACTGATTTCTACTTTGGCAACAGCTGCAATTTCGTCATCTTCCTGAAGTTTAATAAGCCGCACACCCTGTGTTGCCCTGCCCATTACCCGAAGGTCGGAAACCGACATACGGATGGTTATGCCCGATTTGTTAATAATCATCAGGTCATCGTTATCGGTAACGCCTTTTATGGCGATAAGAGAACCTGTTTTTTCGGATATATTTAAGGTTTTAACCCCTTTTCCTCCGCGGTTGGTTATTCGGTAATCGTCTAATTTTGAGCGTTTACCGTAGCCTTTTTCCGAAACAACCAGGACGTTCATGTCGGGATCGTCAATGCAGACCATACCAACTACTTCGTCCTCGTCCGAAGCCAGTTTTATGCCGCGCACTCCTGCAGCGGTTCTGCCCATGGGCCTGACCTTTTCTTCAGGAAAGCGGATTGCCCTCCCCGACCTTGCTGCAAGCAGGATTTCGCTGTTACCGCTGGTCATTTTTGCTTCAAGCAGCTCATCCCCTTCTTTAATGGTTATGGCATTGATACCGTTGGTGCGGGGACGCGAATAGGCTTCCAGTGTTGTTTTTTTGATGATGCCCTTTTTGCTGGCAAGTATAATGTAGTGGCTGTTGATATACGTTTCGTCGGTAAGGTCTTTCACATTGATATATGCCTTAACCGTATCTTCCGGATCAATTTGAATCAGATTTTGAATTGCCCTGCCTTTGGAGGTTTTGGTGCCTTCGGGAATTTCAAATACCCGCAGCCAGTAAACTTTCCCCTTTTCGGTAAAGAACAGCATATAGTTGTGGTTGGTGGCCACAAACAGGTGTTCCAGAAAATCTTCATCGCGTGTAACACTGCCTCTTGAGCCGCGTCCTCCCCTGTTTTGCACCCTGAACTCGGTTAAAGGAGTCCTTTTTATATAGCCCATCCTCGAAATGGTTACTACTACCGGTTCGTCAGGAATAACATCTTCCATACGGATATCTTCGGCCGTGTAAACAATGGTTGACCGGCGCTCATCGCCGTATTTTTCTTTAATACGAAGCAACTCCTTTTTAATAATATCCATGCGCAAATCGAAATTGTCAAGAATATCTTTAAGGTGATCGATGAGCTTCATCAACTCTTCGTATTCGATTTTAATTTTGTCCCTTTCAAGACCGGTGAGTTTTTGCAGACGCATATCGAGGATGGCGCGTGCCTGAATTTCTGACAGGTTGAATCGTTCCATCAGGCCGTTCCGGGCCTCTTCGGGTGTTTTTGATGCGCGGATAAGCGCAATCACCTCATCCAGATTGTCAAGTGCAATCAGTAATCCGGTTAATATGTGGGCTTTTTTCTCGGCTTCTCTTAAATCATATTGGGTTCTTCTTACAACCACTTCGTGGCGATGCTCTACAAAGTGATGAATAAGGTCTTTGAGGTTAAGCATTTCGGGACGGCCGTTAACCAGTGCAATGTTATTAACACTGAAAGAGCTTTGTAACGCCGTCATTTTGTACAGTTTGTTAATAACAATACTTGAAAGCGCATCTTTTTTAAGCTCATAAACGATTCTCATACCGTTACGGTCCGACTCATCCCTGATGTCGCTGATACCATCCAGTTTTTTCTCGTTGATAAGATCAGCGGTTTTGCGTATCATTTCGGCTTTGTTAACCTGATAGGGAAGCGACGTTACAATTAGCCGTTCACGACCTGACGGCAGCTCTTCAACCTGAATTTCAGCGCGCATCAGCACCCTGCCCCTACCCGTTTCAAAGGCCGATTTTACACCTTCGTAGCCGTAAATAATGGCTCCGGTCGGAAAATCGGGAGCCTTGATGTATTGCATCAAATCGGCAATGGTTATTTCCCTGTCGTCGATGTAAGCAATAATGCCGTCGATTACTTCCGAAAGGTTGTGGGGTGCTATATTGGTTGCCATTCCCACGGCAATACCCGATGCTCCGTTAATTAGCAGGTTTGGTATCTGGGTTGGCAATACCGTTGGCTCCTGTAAACTGTCATCAAAGTTATTTTGAAATTCAACGGTTTCCTTGTCAAGGTCCACCAGCATCTCTTCGGCAATTTTTTGCAATCTTACCTCGGTATAACGCATGGCTGCCGGGCTGTCGCCGTCAACCGAACCAAAGTTTCCCTGTCCTTCAACCAGCGGATACCGCAACGACCAGTCCTGGGCCATACGTACCATGGTATCGTACACCGACGAGTCGCCATGCGGGTGGTACTTACCAAGCACTTCCCCTACGATTCTGGCCGATTTTTTATAAGGCCGGTTTGAATAAACACCCAGTTCATGCATTCCAAACAACACCCTGCGGTGTACAGGTTTAAATCCGTCTCGCACATCGGGCAGTGCTCTTGAAACAATAACCGACATAGAATAGTCGATATAGGCCGATTTCATCTGATTCTCAATCTTGACCTTTACTATTCTTTCCCCTTCAAATACGCTATCCATTCCTTAACTCCTTATTTATTAGTCTTGTATATTTTTAATAGTCAGGCGACGAAAATACAAAAACTTTCTAATAAAACACTACCTTAAACGGGTATATAATATTAACAGGATTCTGTGTACAAAATTGCAACTTGTAACATCTGCATTATGTGAATGGTATTATCTTTGATAAAAGAAAAAATTGCCGTGGAGAGGTAATTATGTTTATGGCATTTACCTTATGCTTATTTTTGCAAAAAAATTGAAAGGATATTTATATGGAAGCAAAATTCTCACAACGTGTAAAGGATGTATTGACCTATAGCCGTGAGGAAGCTGTAAGACTGGGAAATAATTATATCGGACTGGAACATTTGTTATTGGGAATCATTCGGGAAGGCGAAGGAATGGCCGCAAAAATTCTTCAGTATTTCAGGGTTGATTTGAAAGAATTTAAAACGGAATTGGAAGATGCCATTAAAACGCCGGTGAGTTTAAACGGCGATACCGAAAACATTCCGTTGGTGAAACAGGCCGAAAAAGCGTTAAAAATTACCTATCTCGAAGCAAAAGTTTTTAACAGCGAATTGATAGGAACCGAACATTTGTTACTCGCTATTTTAAAAGATGAAAACAATTTGGTAACATCGAAACTAAAAAAACAGGGCGTTACCTACGATATGGTAAGGAGTGAAGTAAATGAACTGGTAAAAGAAAATCAGGATTTGGGCAATCAGATGACTAAAAAAGAAGATAAAGATATTAAAGCCGAATTTCCGGAAGATGTGGAAGACTCTTCTGCAGGAAAAAAATCCTTCTCAAAACCGGGTAAAAAAGGTGAGTCAAAATCGAAAACTCCGGTTCTCGACAATTTTGGCCGCGATTTAACAAGAGCTGCCGAAGAGGATCGCCTCGACCCTATTGTGGGCCGTGAAAAAGAGCTGGAACGCATTGCACAGATATTGAGTCGCCGTAAAAAGAATAACCCCATATTAATAGGTGAACCCGGCGTTGGTAAATCGGCCATTGCCGAAGGACTGGCGCTGCGTATTGTTCAGCGAAAAGTTTCGAGGGCGCTTTTTGATAAACGGATCATTACCCTCGATCTTGCCTCGCTGGTGGCCGGAACCAAATACCGCGGACAGTTTGAAGAACGGATGAAAGCGGTTCTTAATGAACTGACCAAAAATCCCGATATCATTCTGTTTATCGACGAGTTGCATACCATTGTAGGTGCCGGAAACGCCTCGGGTTCGCTGGATGCCTCCAATATGTTTAAACCGGCACTGGCGCGTGGTGAGCTTCAGGTTATCGGTGCCACCACACTGGATGAATACCGTCAGTATATCGAAAAGGACGGCGCGCTGGAAAGAAGGTTCCAGAAAATACTGGTTGACCCCACCACACCCGATGAAACCATCCATATTTTAACCAATATCAAACAAAAGTACGAGGATCATCACCTTGTTAAATATACCGACGAAGCCATTAAGGCCTGTGTTTCGTTAACCGATCGTTATATCAGCGACCGCTATCTGCCCGATAAGGCCATTGATGCTTTGGATGAAGCCGGTGCAAGGGTTCATATTTCAAACATCCATGTTCCTTCGGTAATCATCAATCTTGAAAACTCCATTGAAGAGATCAAGCTGAAAAAAACAAATGCCATTAAAGCCCAGAAGTTTGAAGAGGCGGCACAGTTCAGGGACATTGAACGAAGATATATCGACGAGCTGGCAAAAGCCAAACGCCGCTGGGAAGAGGAGGCGATGATTAATCGTGAAGTGGTAAGCGAAGAAAATGTTGCCGAGGTTGTTGCCATGATGACCGGTATTCCGCTTACCAATATAGCCCAAAGCGAAAGCCAACGCTTAATCAGCATGGAAACCGAGCTGCAAAAAGAGGTTATCGGTCAAAATGATGCCATTAAAAAAATTGTTAAGGCCATACGCCGTAACCGTGCCGGGTTGAAAGACCCCAATAAACCCATCGGTTCGTTTATTTTCCTTGGGCCTACCGGAGTCGGTAAAACCTATCTGGCCAAGCGTTTGGCAAATTATATGTTTGATTCGGAGGATGCACTCATCAGAATTGATATGAGTGAATATATGGAAAAATTTGCCGTTTCGCGGCTTGTGGGAGCGCCTCCCGGATATGTGGGATACGAAGAGGGCGGTCAGCTTACCGAAAAAGTACGCCGTCGCCCCTACTCTATTATTTTGCTGGATGAAATTGAAAAAGCACACCCCGATGTTTTTCACCTGTTGTTACAAGTGCTTGACGATGGCGTGTTAACCGACAGCTTTGGCCGCAAGGTCGATTTTAAGAATACCATAATCATAATGACCTCCAACATCGGTTCGCGCCAGTTAAAGGATTTCGGACAGGGAGTTGGTTTCAGTACATCGGCCCGAAAGGCAAGCAAAGCAAGCCACACCACGGGAGTTATCGAAAATGCGCTGAAAAGAGCCTTTGCACCCGAATTTCTTAACAGAATTGACGACGTGGTAATCTTCGATTCGCTTGAAAGGGATGCCATCCATAAGATCATTGATATTGAACTGTCTAACCTTTACGACAGGATGAATAAAATGGGTTATAAAATCAAACTTACGGCCAAGGCCAAAGATTTTATTGCCGAACGGGGCTGGGATGAGAATTACGGTGCCCGTCCGTTGAAACGTGCCATTCAAAAATATATAGAAGACCAGTTGGCGGAAGAGATCATTAAAACATCCCTTGCCGAAGGAGATACGGTTACCGTTGGTTACGACAGTAAAAAAGAGGACATTAAAATAAAAGTTTCCAAGGCGAGAAAGAAAGCACAGAAGTAATCGCTTTTGTTTTTAAGGTGTTAATTTGGTAAATGTTTATTAATGTGTGCTAAGGTTTGGCACAGCCGGGATTGGTATGGCCGAAAATCTGCCGCAAAAAATTTGAACCTTTAAATTAATCATTAACTTTGGCATCGTTTTTTTTTAATTTTTTACAAAACCCTTAAAATGAAAAGAATTACCCTTTTGCTGGCAATCGTTATTGCAACGGCATTTACGTTTCAAAGTCAGGCGCAAATCAGTCAGGGCGGCACCCCTCCCGGAATAATTTTTCAGATGGATGATGATTATCCCGTTGTTGAACTGTCTCAGCCCGATATGGAAGAAATTATACTGGAAGATAAATTTGACGAAGCAGCCGGAGGTCCCGGGCCACGCCGGATGGGTGTTTCGGTAATGGTAAACAAAGCGCTGGGGAGTATCGGTAAATGGACTACCCTCCCCGATGGAAGTAAAATTTTAAGAGCACAGCTTTATGTACCCGGTGCTTTGGCGCTTGGTGTTTATTACGATGATTTTTTCCTTCCCGAAGGAACCGAACTTTTTTTGTACAATGGCGATAAAAAACAGATACTCGGAGCTTATACCAGTGATAACAATCCCGAAAGCCACCTTTTTTCAACTCAGTTTGTTCAGGGCGACAGGGTGACACTTGAGTATCATCAGCCGGCAGGAGTTACCGACAAACCGAGAATCCATATTTCCGAACTGGCTTATGCCTACCGCGATATCGATTTTATGTTCAAACAGGATAGAAGCTCATGGTGGTGTATGATTAACGTTGCCTGCGAAGAGGGAGACAACTGGGAAAACCAGATAAAAAGCGTTGCCCGTATTTCCATTAAAATAGGTTTTAACTACTACTGGTGCTCGGGCGGGCTTATCAATAATACCGAAAACGACAGAACCCCCTATTTTCTTACAGCTGCACACTGCGGCGAAGGGTCCAGTGCCGGAGATATGAACCAGTGGGTTTTTTACTTTAATTATCAGGCAAGTACCTGTAACGGAACAACCTCCAACTACAATACCATGAATGGCTGTCAGCTCAAAGCCAACGATGCTTCGGCTGCTGATGCCGGCTCCGACTTTTATCTTGTGGAGCTGAACAATAGCATTCCGCAGATTTATGATGTGTTTTACAGCGGCTGGAACCGTACCAACTCAAATGTTGAGGCCGACAGCGGAGTGGGTATTCATCACCCGGCCGGAGATATTAAAAAAATATCGACCTATAAAACGCCCATTCAATCGTCAACATTCTGGAATGGCTTGCCTTCGCACTGGAAAATTGTTTGGGCCGAAACCAAAAACGGGAAGTCGATTATGCAGGGCGGCTCTTCAGGTTCTCCCATTTTCGACCAGTACGGACGTATTGTGGGCGATCTTACCGGAGGTTACGCCTCGAACAGCTGTACCAACCCCTCCCCTGCCTATTATGGAAAAATATGGTATTCGTGGGATCAAAACGGAACCACTTCGGCTCACCGTTTAAAGGACTGGCTCGATCCCAATAACAAAGGTTACGAAAAGCTGGGAGGCGTATCGTGGAAAACCATTTTGCCCACCTGCGATTTTGAAGCTGATACAACCACCGTAATGCAAACCGATACGGTTTTCTTTACCGATTTGTCAGGCCCTGAAATTTATATCTGGGACTGGCAGTTTCCGGGCGGGGAGCCCGATACTTCGGACGAAAGAAATCCTTACACGGTGTACAGCGATACCGGCTATTTTGATGTAACACTAACCGTTACCAACGGCGATGGTACCGATACCGAAACAAAAACCGCATACATTCATGTTGTTCCCATGCCTGCTCCGGTGGCTGACTTTTCATCAGACATAACCGTTGTAGCTCCGGGTAATAAAGTTCATTTTTATGATGAGTCAACCGGCGACCCAAACAGCTGGAACTGGGAGTTTGAAGGCGGTTCACCCTCCACATCCACGGTTCAGGAACCCATTGTACGATACAGCACGGCGGGTGTTTACAATGTAAAACTGGTAGCCACCAACAACGGTGGTAGTGATACCATTGTAAAAACCGGTTACATTACCTGTACGACGGCACAGGTACCGGTGGTTGATTTCGAGGCGGATAACAATACCATCATGCAGGGCGAATCGGTTAATTTTACCGATCTCTCAACCAATGATCCCGATACATGGCATTGGACATTTGACGGCGGAACTCCCGAAACCTCCACCGAACAAAATCCGCAGGGAATTGTTTACCCCGAAGGCGGTAGCTACAACGTTAAACTGGTTGCTTCCAACGAAGCCGGAAGCGACAGCCTTATAAAAGAGGAGTATATTCATGTTAACTGGGTGGGAATTGGTGAGTTTGACGGCCCGCACGATTTTCATATCTTTCCCAATCCCGGTAACGGTTTGTTTGTTGTTGAATTTGCCACAACCGGTAACACACCGGCAACCATTGAAGTGGTTGACTCATTTGGTAAGCTGATAAGGAAATATCCGGTTACAAAATCCGATAAACATATTACGTTAGATTTAAAAGCATTAAGCAACGGAAACTATTTTATCAAACTTAACGACGGAATAAAAACCGTTACCCGACAAATTACCATTGTAAAATAAGGTTTAAAAGTTTATAATAAAAATGCCCCGGAGAAAATTTGTATTCTTCGGGGTGTTTCATAAAGAGCAGCCCCAAAAATGCGTAAGATCGTTTTTCAACTGACGGCACTACTTTTTTTGATTTTTCTGAGCAGTTGCGAAGGAAAAAAAAGAAGTGGCTTGGGGATTGACGATGGCCAAAAAGTATATCTGCAAACCAACAACGGCCTATATGTTGCTGCCGACAGAAAAAAACAAAACAGACTTATTGCTAACAGAAAAGAGGCGGGCGACTGGGAAACTTTTACCGTAGAGTTTTTGCCCGGTAATAAAGTAGCCCTGCAAACTACCGGCTTTACCTTTGTTAGTTGTAAAGCCGGTAAAAACAACCTTTTAACGGCTCTTCCGCTGTCGGTTGACACTACAACGGTTTTTTCCTTAATTCCGGTTGAGGGCAACAGGTTTGTTATAAAAAGCGATTTTGTAAATAAATTTGTGGGTATCGACAGCGATACGCTGCTTCGTGCCGATATGAACAGCATTGATCGTGCGGCTACATTTACCCTTAAGGTTGTTCCTGAAAAACCGAAAAGCTGGTTTACGTTTTCACAGTTGGTACCTTTAATAACAGGTCTCCTCTTTATTTTTGTAAGTCTTGTCCTTTTTCAGTACAGGGAAAATAAAACAACCAGCATTGTTTTATTGTTGTCGGGTGGATTTTTTTTAAGACTGTTTGTTGTATTGTTAACGCCCTACCTTAATCTGTGGGACGAACAGTTTCATGCCCTGGTTGCCAAAAACATGATGGACAATCCTTTTGTCCCCATGCTGTTTAAAAATCCGGTTTTGCCCTATGATTATCGTAGTTGGGTTAGCACTCATATCTGGCTGCACAAACAACCCCTTTTTTTATGGCAAATGGCGTTGAGTATGAAAATATTCGGTGTTAACACCTTTGCCCTGAGGTTGCCTTCATTAATCATGTCAACACTGGTTATTTTGTTTATCTATCGTATGGGTAAAATCACCATCAATAAAACAGTTGGATTTTATGGCGCTTTACTGTTTGCCACGGCAAACTTTGCCGTTGAATTTGTTTCGGGAAGCATTAGTACCGACCACAACGACATTGCTTTTATGTTTTATGTTACCGCAAGCATTTGGGCGTGGATTGAGTATGAAGCGGCTGAAGAATCGAGAAAAAAATATTTTATAATCCTTATCGGGCTTTTTGCAGGAGCCGCGGTACTGGTAAAGTGGCTTACGGGGTTGCTGGTATTTTCCGGCTGGGGGATGTCAATCGTTTTTTCAAATAAACGCCGCAGGCAATGGCGGCAATATGTTAATTTGTTAATAAGCCTGATAATAGCGGTTGCTGTTTTTCTTCCCTGGCAAATTTATATTTTAAATGCTTTTCCGCTGGAAAGCCATTATGAGTTTGCATTTAACAACCGTCACTTTTTTATTCCCGTTGAGGGGCATGGCGGGGGCTTCTTCTGGCATTTTAGCAAACTTGACAAAATTTACAATGTCAGCGGTTATTTTGTGCTTTTCTCGGTTATATTGCTTTTTTTCAGGATAAAACATCCTGTTTATAAAACGGCATTAATGACCTTTGTTTTATTGGTTTATCTGTTTTTCGGGATTGCTGCAACAAAAATGATTGCCTTTACTTTTTGTGTTTCGTTTATTGTTTTTCTTTCGTTTGGGGTTGTGCTGGAGTGGTTTTTCAAACTGGTTGTTTTAAACAGGCAATATTTGCCTAAAAAAATACATTCGGTTATTTATACAACCATAATGGTTGGTATTGTGGCAGGCTTTAATCTTGATATAGAAAAATTTCAGGAAAATCACACCATGTGGAAAAAGAATGAGGAGAGCGTTTTTTACAACCAGCTTCGTTCCACGGCTTTTATTAAAACCCTTCCCCGTGAAATTGACGGTGTTGAAGATTATGTTGTGTTCGGTTGCAATTATAATATTCCGTTTATGTTTTTTACTGATGTTACGGCAGCATACCGGCAGCTTCCCTCAATAAAAACGTATCAAAAATTAAGGGAAGAGGGTTATAAAATTGCCGTAATTGATAACGGAATGTTGCCGGATTACCTTGTTTCGGATAAAAACATTGTAATTTTAAAAGGTAATAAATAGAGGTTTTGTTTTTCTGTAATCTCTTCTTTACTGCTTTATTGATAAATGACAATGCCACAATTAAATAGGTGTTTTCTGTAACAGTGGAATCTTTCTTTTTTACGATAATTATACACCTGTTTTGCAGGCCTGTAAAGAAAAAATATTTGAATTTGGGAAAAAGTTTATTGTTTAGTTGTTTGAAATTAACAATTAAAAATTTACTTTTGACATGCGAAAACTTACTGGAACTTTCTTGTTCAACATTTGCTAATTTACTTTGAATTGAGTTGGAAGATTTTAAATAGAAGACTGCTAATTATACTGGCGATTCTACTTGTCGGGACAGTTCGTGCCCAGGACCTGTCACATTTTAAAGAGAATAAGGTTACTTTTCACGGTAACCTGTCGGCTACCACCATCTTTTATAACACAAGCGGAAACATTCAGCGGAAAGATCCCTTTGTTTACATTTTAGGAGGTAATTTTACATTAAACCTAAAGGGGTTTATTTTTCCTTTTTCGTTTACATACAGCGATCAAAACAAAAGTTTTCGCCAGCCTTTTAATCATTACGGAGTATCGCCGCAATGGAAATGGATTAAAGTACACCTGGGGTATCGCAACATCAATTTTTCAAAATATGTGTTGGGCGGACATACCATTTTGGGTGGTGGTATAGAACTTACACCCGGTAAATTCAGGTTTGGCATTGTTTACGGTCGGTTACAAAAAACCACCAACAGAGCATACAATGTTAACAATCCTATTTCCGATACCCTTTCAAGCTATTCGCGAAAAGCCCTGAGTTTTAAGATAGGTTACGGAACCAGTAACAGTTTTGTGGATTTTGTTTTTTTACGTGGTTACGACGACTCGACATCGGTTGATACATCGTATGCAGGATCGGGTAATTTCCCGGCTACCAACGTGGTTGCCGGCATCAATTCACGCATTGCGTTTACCTCAACGTTGCATCTGCAATTTGAAATGGCTTACAGCGTTTACACCAGCGACCAAAACTCGGTCATTGCATTTGAAGTTAGCCCGTTTGTGGATAAACTAATCCCCATAAACATATCGACACAGGGTTTTATGGCAATAAACGGTAAGCTGGAATATAAAAACCGAAAAGGTTTTTCTACAGGGTTGCATTATCGGCGTATTGACCCCGGTTATAAATCGATGGGTTCCTATTTTATTAACAACGATGTGGAAAACATTACCGTAAATCTTGGATTCGGACTGTTGCAACGAAAAATGCGTATTCAGGGAAGTCTTGGTTTGGAACGTAATAATTTAAAAGTAGCACGAAATGCCACAACAAAAAAGGTAATCGGTTCGGCAGTTTTAAACTACAATCCGGTTCACTTTTTCGGCATCAATATCAATTACTCCAATTACAGCATCAATCAGCAGGCAGGGCGTGTGCAAATTGCCGATTCGGTCAAACTTTATCAAACCAACGGCACTTTTATGGTAATGCCCCATTTTCAGTTTATGGGAAAAGGTAAAAAGGTATCGCATTATATTGCTTTGGTATATACTCAAATGAAATTGAATGATAAAAATCCGCAGTCGGGATTTAACAACAGTTTTACCACTTATAACAACATGATTACTTATAACCTGAGCCTGATTAATCCGGGAGTTGGAATTAATGCATCGCTCAACTACAACAAAGTAAAGATGGTTACCGGCGAAAGCATTAACAAAGGCTTCACCGTTGGAGCTTCCAAAGGGTTAATGGAGGGTAAGGTCAATTTGGGGTTATCGGTTAACTTTACAAACAGCGAAATTGATAATATAGAAACTACCGTAATAACTCCTCGTTTTACGGCTCGCGGAAAATTTGGCAAGCACCATAGTTTACGTTTAAAACTTACTTTAATATCAAGTAGTAACAATAATAACAATCAACAATCATACACAGAAGAAATAGGAGATTTAAGCTATGTATTCACTTTTTAAAAACCTCAGGCATTTTTGGATAATATTAATTTTAGGTGGTTTGTTTTTCCCTGCCCAATCAATGGCACAGGGTTCTTCAGTTTCCGTATCCGCCTCCGTACTGCCCCCTTTTTCAACACGGTTTTCATATTACATTAACAATCCCAACAAAATACAGGTTTTCTTTATTAATACATCATCTGAGCCGTTGGATGTTTATATACAGGGAAACTTTACGGGAGATAACGGTATTGAAATCTATACCGATCCCAACTATATTCCCCCGCAACCCGTTACTTTATATCCGGGTGTTGCCTACCATCTCACGCAAGACAACATAGGTGATGTTTTTTCGGCCGACCATATTTTGTATCAGGGAACCAGCGAACAGGAGTTGATGCAGCTTGGCGGATTGCCCGAAGGAAATTATCAGTTTTGTTTTTCGGTTTACGATTACAATACACATGCTTTGCTTTCGGACGAAAATACCGGTTGCTCAAATATGATTGTTATTTCGTACATCGATCCGCCTGTTGTTTTAAATCCTCAGTGCGGCGACTCGATTATAACATCAAACCCGCAAAACCTGCTTGTGTCGTGGACAACGCCGGTAGGTGCAGGCCCCAATGTTAAATATAAGGTGGTAATGACCGAAATGCATCCCGGCGACCGTAATCCCAACGATGCTTTACAGTCTGCCGTTCCTCCCTATTTTCTTGAGAAAGAAGAGTTAACGGTACCGCAATTACTCATAGGGCCCGGCGACCCACCTTTAATGGAAGGGCGGTCGTATGCTTTTTATGTACAGGCTTACGACCCTGACAATCTCGTGATTTTTAACAACAACGGGATCAGTGAGGCATGCTGGTTTATCTACGGGAAAGGTGCATCGGGAACATCCGATTCGGGCATCGTGGTACCCGATGGTATTTCCGATTTTATTCACGATTTCGATCTTATTCCTCCCACGGTTATTAACGGTCAGCTGCGATATAAGCTGGCATCTGCCGCAAAAGGCAATACCGGAACAAATGCACCGGGTGGCGGACAACAGGGTAACAATTCTGGAGGCAGTAACTTTTTTGATCCGCCCGGGCAAAGTCAGGGCGGTAATAATGCCAACTCAAATCATGTAAACCTTTGGGGAGGTTTCACCGGATTTAACACCACCTCCAATCTTTCGTTTAAACCTCCTTCGGGAAAAGGGGTTATCGGTGCCTCTATATACGACATGGCCGGAGCAGAGCCTTTGCGTAACACTACTGTTCGGCTGGTGGTTCGGCTTGGGATTAAAGTTAACGACGATATCTTTAGCATTAAAGATAATCAGGGATATTCAAATTATACATGGTTTCAAAATTATAAGTTTTATAACCTCGACGGTGAAGAGGTGAGCCTTGATGAGGTACTGGAAATGGACGGCCGGGTGGTTGATGTTTGTACTACGGATGACCAGGGGAATTATAATTTTAGTTTTAATACCCGGTTTTTTACCGGCCCTGCTTATGCCGTTTCACAAAACAAATCATTCGGACAACCGGGATATCAGGCTGCCGTAATGTTACGAATTGAGGTAGAAAATCAGAAATTTTGTAGTCCCGACGTGAGCATTTTTGCCAAACCCGGCGATAACGTTCAGGTTCCGGTGCAATTGGCACTGATAAAAGATTACGATATGCACCTTACCGTTGTTTCCAATTACGACACTACCGGTTCTAGTGTAAATGGTGAAGATACAACCCTTTATACTAAATGGGATACCCATAATAAAACCATTAAAGGCGGTGATCCCATTCCGGGTGCCACCGTTAAAGTGATGCGTGATATGCAAAAAATAAAAAACGAGCATTCTGCAATATTACTTAGCGAAGGGCAACAACTGGGTTCGGTTACCAAAAATAACAATGGTGAGTTTAAAGATATTTTTATTGGAAGAACCGATGCTAATGGTAACATTATTATTCCGCATCTTGTTGAACACTGGAATATTACCGACGGAGAAAATAAAACACCCTATTATTTTAGCATTCAAACGCGTCCCGATAATGTTGACAGTGCTTATGAGTTTTCATTTTACAATTATAAACCGTTTTTCGGAACGGTTATGGCGATGGCAAAATCGGTTGATTTGGGTAAAAAAGCTGTTTTTGATGATGATGCCGGAAACAATGGTTCATCACCTGTTACCTATAACTACTTTTATGCTCCTCCCGCTTCGGCTAATGATATGGAGGTAGGACTGGTAGCCGATAACCCTGAAATTAAAGGCAGGGTAATGGCTTCTTCAAATCTTGAAAATATCGGGTTGTCCGATATTTCGGTAAAACTTTTTGAACAGAGGAAACAGGAAATACCGGGTGTTGCTTTGTTGTTACATGGTGGCGATGTTAACTTTGATCTTGGTGATGATACCTACGATTTTATCTTTACCAAAATAACAAAAACAAACAATTCGGGGTTCTTCAGGTTTAAAAACTTAAATGTTTTGGAAGATGAACATATGAGAACCGTTGGGCCATACCGCAGGATACAGATAGAGTCGGATTTATACCGGCGAATTGTCTGGCCGCCGGCAAACCAGTTACCCATGAATTTAAGATATGGTGAGCTCTTTTTTAAAGAGTTTCAGCTGTTTCCCAAACAGCTGCTTAAGGGAAAAGTGGTTGATGAACTGGGCAATCCTGTTGCGGCTTATGTACGGCTGTTACCCAACAATCCTTATGTTAAAACGGAGCCTAAATACGGATTTGGTAAACAAGGGCTTAAAGTAATAGAAGAGAATTTTGAAATACCCATTCGTGATAAAGGTAACTTCATCGAGATTCTTCCGCTTTCAAACAGCTATTTTCCCGATACGGTTTATGTAAATAACTACAATCCCAATCAAACAATGGTATTTACTGTTCCGCGGAAAATGCACCGTTTACGCATTCATTTATTCGACGAATCAACAGATGGTGTTATTGCAAATGCCACTGTTATAGTGGGCGATACCCTTATAGTGGGGAAAACCAATAAGGCAGGTATTGCCGAGCTGGTGTTCCCTTCGCCCGGCGAACAGTTTCTCGTTAGAATTAATGCCGAAAACTACTCCCCTTACCAAACATCGTACAATATTCCCGTTAGTACGCAATGGACCGATAAAACCGTGAAGATTCATTATGCACTGCATATTTCGGGAACCGTAACCGACAAATCAACCGGAAAACCGATTGATAGTGCTCTTGTGTACAGTCAGTTGCAATCAACCGACGGGCATACCATTTACATAGAAGCGTACACCGATAGTCAGGGACATTACAGGTTAAACGGATTGCCCTGGTATAATTTCCCTACTATTGTCCATATCCATGCGGTAAAATCCGGAAAAAATCCTTCCTATTTGGGCGAGGAAAAACGTATTCTTGTTAAATCATCCATGACCACAGGCGGTTATGATTTTGCACTTAATCCTGCCGACGGTTGGGATCTTTCAAATATTTGGGGTATGCCCGTAACCGTAGAAGAGATGAAGTTCAGGGTGCAGACAGGAACCCGCATAAGTGGTTATTTCCACTCGTTGCCCCACCATCCCGATCTGAATACGATGGGTAATCACGAAAAGATTTATTTTAAAAACCTTAAAGTAACCAAAGGGCCAAACGGTGAGATTATTCCCGATAAGGATTTTGTTCCTACCGAAGCCTACTCGTTGCCAATAAAAATAAACGGCGGGTTTACAGGTAAGATGTCTCCGGTGAAAACGGCAGGAAACAGCGATTATCATCTTAAAGTTTATAAATATGGAGATAATAGTAAATTAACGGGTAGCTTAAAGGTTGACCTCTCCTCCTTTGGATTTGCCTACGATTTTTCAGGTGATATATATGTGGGAGAAGATACCAGCCGCTTGAATCTTGCTGTGTTTAAAAGCGGAGAACAAAATTATCTGCGAAAACTTTATCTGTTTGATAAAAAAAGATTATTCACCCTGTCGTATCCCGAGCCCATCTCTAATTTTAGGGTTTTTGGTTTTAATGCCTCTTCTACCTTTAAGGAAGCATATTTGCAGGATGGTGTTATTCATATCGGTACCACTCTTCACACCGATATTCCGTTGGCCAACGGCACTCCGCTCGACTTAAAAATAAAAGCCGGTGAAATAGTGATTACAAGGGATAATATGGATTTGGTACATAATCCCGACAATCAACTTGCTTTTGAACTGGAAAAATGGAAAGTTGTTAGCAAAAACGGATGGCGTTTTGACAAAACCCGCGATGCAATTGTTATTCCGAAAGCAACCATATTTACCGGTTTGGGAGTTGATGCCGGCATTGAAGGGCTGAACATCAGACCAACCGCTTTGCGCGAAGGTAAAATCGATTTGAGTGCCGGATTGTCGTTGGGAGGTATTAAAAAACTTAAACTGGCAAGTGGACTTGAGCCCATATTTAATTACGATGCCGGTGTGGGTCATTACCGCATCAGCCTCGTAGGCCAGACTTCGGGCGATTATGTTGCCTCGGTTGATAATTTGCCTGCAACCAACGACAAACTTGAGTTTACATCCATCGGGATGCTGAGCGACAACTCAACGGTGTTCAGCCTGGGTAAAAAAATGCGGTTCCACAATCTTATCGATGTTTTTGTCGATCAAATAATGACCGGCCCGGGATTTTTCAGGTTGGCTGGTATGCCTACCCTTGGTATTCCCGGCTACATTGCCACCCGTGCCGAAATGACCTATACCAAAGAAAACGGTAAATTAAAATTCAAAATTGAACCGCTTAGCGGTGGTGCCGACCTGAATGCCAATACCATGTTTATGTTGAGTCAGGTTAGGTCCGAACAAAAACTCACCAATAAACTCTACACCTCTTATGGTAAGTTTTACATTAAACCGCCTCCCGATCAGGGCGGAGACGAGGTAGAGGTAAAAGGGTTTTTAACCAAAACACCTACCGAGTGCTACATTGACGTAATTCCGCAAACCATTAAAATGGGCAAGGAAAAGATGGATGTTATCGACGGGAAGATATCGGTGGTAAACGGTAACTGGAACGAACTTGTATTCAGATGCAACACCCACTCCGACGGCCTTGATGATAACAATGTTGTTGTATTTAACATAAAAGGCGGTATAAGTGTTAACAGCGACAATATACAAGCGGATGAAATAGAAACCCCCATCGGAAAGTTAACCGTTACCTATCTTTTTGACGAAAAAGCACTGGTGGGAAAACTTACCGTTACCAAACCCATACAACTGGGCTTTGGCTCTCTTAATTCGGGTATGATGGAAACCCGTTTCGATCCTCATGGTTTTTACATTATCACCAATGGCTCGGTTACCATTGCCGGAGCAAACTATATCGGCGGATTTGTTTTGGGAGTGTATGAAGAGAGCCTTACGCAGAAAGCCGCATTTTATTTAAAGGAAATGAGAAAGCTGCCTCCCCAGCTTAGTGCCATTCACGGTTTTTATGTTATCGGTGAGCGAAAACTTATTGATACAAGTTTTATAATTCCGGTAGTGCCTCCCATAGCGGTATCCGTTAATTCGGGTGTGGGAGCTTATGTACGATTCGATTATAAAGATACCGAATTTAGTGTGGGTGGATACGGTTACCTTGACGCATACGGAGGTGTAACTATAGGGTTATGTTCCATTTCGATTGATGCAAGCGCCTACCTTGAGGTAAAAGGTTCCTATATTCCCAAGGACCTGATACTGCGTTCATGCGGATTTATCGACCTTAATGTTAACGCCTGCGGACTTCAGGGGGGATTGACGGTTAACAACAAAATCAGAGTATCTACCGATGGTAATAATTCCTGTACATTTGGACTTGGTAAACCTAATTGTGAAGTTTTCTTGAATCAATAAAATAGCTAATTATGAAACGAATACTGATATATATCCTTTTACTGTTTCCTGTATTGATTAATGCGCAGACCATTGGGGTTAAAGAGTGTATTAACAGCATTGATCACCCCGTTATAAGATGGTACTCCGTGGGATCGGTTGATACTACCGAGTTTAAAGTCTTTCGCACCGACATTAAAAGCAAACAATACAGGCAGATAAATACCATTCATTATGTTACCTTTTTGGAAAATAACGATACGGTACTCTTTACGGTAATCGATACCACCTTAATGAAAAAAGGTATTTATCTTTATTACATTGAGGCCGTGCGTTTTCGCAAAACGGTTAGATCGGAAATTGCCATGGGGCACAATTACGGATTACTACCCGAACCGCAGGTAACCGCGTTTAACACCACACCGTTAACCGACAGAAAGGCCGTTAAGCTCGACTGGGAAGTTACTTTGCCGCAAATGATCAGCAGTTTAACGCTTTACCGGAGCAGGTGGTACGATACGGGCTACGTTAAAATAGCCGATTTCTCAGCCGATATAAATACTTTTACCGATGTGATACCGGTAGCCAACGAACCGTGGTTCTATTTTCTTGAAATCAGTAACTGGTTTGGCGGTACCACCAAAAGTGTTCGGACTCCCGCTTTTGCCACATTTGCCGAAAAACCGATTCCTCCGCAAAATATCTATTCAAAATTTAGAAACGATACGGTTTTTATCGGTTGGCAAAATGTGAGCAGAAACATTATCGGTTATCGTGTTTTCAGGAGTGTTGACGGAAAGCCTTTCAGGCAACTACACGAAATGCAGGGAGGCACTGCTGAAAATATCCTTTTTACCGATCAGGATGATGCGGTAAAAAAAGCTGTTAAACTGAGTTATTTTATCAGGAATGTCAGCGACGGGTTTGTGGAAAGCAACAGCACCGATACGCTTGTTTTTTATCTGCCCGAACATAAACCGGTTTTGCCTCCCAACCAGGTGGATTATATCCAACTTCCCAACGGTAACCTTAAACTGTTGTGGATGCCCCCTGAAAAGGGTTTGGTGCTGGCTTATAATATCTATTTAACCGACTCCGTAAACAAAACCGTAAAGCTTAATTCCGATCCGGTTGCCTCAAACTGGTACACCGATTCCGTTTACCGTGGCAAGGGTAAATATATCTATCAGGTGGAAGGTGTTGGAATGAACAATAAACTTTCCGAAAACAAAGCCATGGTAACGTTTTACAGGTATAATCCCGAAGTGCATGTTATCCTTAACATTAAAAAATATAGAGAGGGATTGTCGGTGTCGTGGAAAAAAGTGCCCGACACTCATATTGTAAAAGTGATGCTTTTAAAACAATGGGGTAACAATAAACCGGAACTGCTTAAAACCTTTACCGATAATATCGACAGGGATATTTACGATGAAGATGTGCAACACGGCAACACCTATCAGTATCTGTTAAAAGGAGTTTTTGAAAACGGGGATACGGTTTTGCTTAACGACGGTGTACAGATATATTTTTAAGTCATAGGTTTTTGCAAATGCCGTAGCGGATGCTGCAGATTATTTTATCCTGTTTCAACAGGGTTGAATCAATAAAAACATTGCAGCCGGATTAATTAATACTAAAAATCACGGGTTTTCGTTTAAAGAGTATTATTAAACAGATAATATTTTAAAATGGAATATAAAAAAACCCTTGTGATTGGCGCAAGTGTTAAACCCGAACGATTTTCAAATCAGGCCATTCGTTTGTTAAGGAAAAACGGTTATCCGGTAGAGGCCATCGGTTTGCGGCCCGGTTTGGTGAATGATGTTGAATTTAAAACGGGTTTCCCCGATTTGCAGGATATTCATACAGTCACAATGTACGTCGGTCCGGCGCGGCAGCCACAGTATTACGATTACCTTTTAAATCTTAAGCCTAAACGGGTTATTTTTAATCCCGGAACCGAAAACGATGCGTTTATGGAAATGTTGGAAAGCATGGGTGCCGAGGTGGTAGCGAACTGTACACTGGTAATGCTGAACAGCAGCCTTTTTTAGTTAACAAACAGTTACATAAACTTCAATATTATTTTTACCTTTGCGCCGTCTTAAAAACAGACCATCATTTTTTATGAAATATTTCACACAAAAAATAAATATCTTTTTTTTACTGTTAATTGGTTTATTTGCTTTTTCGTATGGCGTTTCAGCGCAGGTTAACTGTACCGTAACCATCGATACCCCGCCCCCTGTTTGTCGATTTGCCGATTTTCAGTTGAGCGTTCCTCAACAGGAGAATTGTACTTACAAGTGGCAAAAGCAAAACGAACCGGCTGTGCTTGGCACCGAAAATAGCCTAATTATTAACATTGACGACACAACGGTTTTTGTGGTTACCGTAAAAGATACCTTAACACAGGAGGAGTGTGTAAGCGAACCCTTTGTTGTGGAGACCTTCCCTCCCATCAACGTTGAGTTTAATCAGGTTCAGCTAACCTGTACCAACGGCGACAACGACAACGGCAATACCGCACAGGTTAAGGCAATGGCTACCGGTGCTTTTCTTCCTTCCGAGTATCATTACTTCTGGCATGTGCATCCCTTGCAAATTGCTCCCAACGATTCGTCGCTGGCTATCGGGTTAAAAGCAAATCTTAACTATGTAATTGATGTTAAAGATAACTACGGTTGTTATATTACCGATACATTTAAAACCAAAGCCTATTACAATGCGGATATTGAGATTGATGCCGATCCCGATACCGCCTACATAGAGCGTCCTCATGTTACCTTTTCGTTTGAAAACCTGTCAGCCGATTCGATTACCATAACCAACTATTTTTGGAATTTTGGTGACGATTCTCCCACAAGTGATCTTGAAATTCCTGTTCACACATACGAGGAAGAGGGAGAATATTATGTGGTGTTAACTGCTTATAATCAGCAGGGTTGTGATACCACTTATGTGAAATCGGTTTCAATTCAACCCATAAAACTGTTTATCCCTAATGTATTTACCCCCAACACTGGAGATAATATCAATAACTACTTTGTTATCAGGGTTGATGAGGGAACATCGGGAGGTGATGATCCACCAGGAGGAGGCGCATTCAAGAGTTTTGAAGAAGCAAATCCCAACAATAAACCGCTAAACTTTTATTACGAAAGTACCGACTTGGTTATCTATAACAGGTATGGTAACAAGGTTTTTGAATCAACCGATTATCAAAACGACTGGGATGGCGACAATTTATCGGACGGCACATATTTTTATATTCTAAAATGTCACGGATATAAAAACGATTACACTTTTAAAGGATCGGTAATGATTTTCAGAGGTGGTGAATAATTAAAAAAACATGGTTATGAAAAGATTGTATTTTATTTTGGTGCTGATGGCAGGAATTGCACTTTCAGGCTGTCAAAACAACAACAGCAAAACCATTACTTCGGATGTGGTTAAAAACAGTAAAAGTGCTTCGGGTGATGTAAAAAACGACATGGCGAAAATGGCTTTCGTTGAAACCGTTCACGACTTCGGCAAGGTAATCAGAGGTGAAAAAGTAAGTTATAAATTCAAATTTAAAAATGTAGGCAAATCCGACCTGGTAATTACCAAGGTAAGTACTTCGTGCGGTTGCACGGTGGGTGCATATCCTCACGACCCTGTTAAACCGGGTGAAGAAGGTACCATTGCCGTTACATTCGACAGTACCCATAAAAAAGGTATGCAAAATAAATCCATTACCATTTTGGCAAATACACAACCCAACCGTACGGTATTGCGTATTAAAGCAAATGTGGTGATGCCCGAAAGAAATTAATCAAAATCATATTAATATTTAAAAAAATGAACACACTATTTATTTTATTGGAAGCCGCGCCGGCAGGCGAACCAAATGCATTGATGCAGTTTTTGCCGTTATTGTTAATCCTCGTGGTTTTCTATTTTTTCTTTATTCGTCCCCAGCAAAAAAAGGCCAAAGAACAAAAAAAGTTCAGAGAGGCACTTAAAAAGGGTCAGAAGATTGTTACCATTGGCGGAATCCACGGTAAAGTACTGGAAGTAAAAGAGTCAACCGTTGTTATTGAAGTTGGAAACGGCATTAAAATGACCGTTGAAAAAAGCGCCGTTGCCATGGATACCGTAGGCATTGCCGACAATAAATAGTTCCGTTAAGGAACATTTTGTTATCCACGATTTAAATTCCGGAGTATTTACTACTTTTATACTCCGGTTTTTTTATGCCGGATTTGTTTTAAACAGGGTATGAAATAATATATGTCGAAGCTTAAAATAAAAAACAGCAGCGTAAAAAACAGGACGGCGGAAGAAAAAACCCGTCGCTCCAATCACCTTACATTTATTATTTTCATCATTATCTCTTCGGTATTCTGGCTGCTTATTAAGCTCTCGCAGGAATATTCTCAAACCTACAATATGCAGATTATCTACAAAGATGTTCCTGCCAACAAGCTGCTTACACAAAAAATCGATTCAACGGTAAAGTTCAATATTAAAGCACGAGGTTTTTACCTTGTCGAACTAAGCCTGCTTCATCCCGACGAATTGATTGTACACCTTAAAAACTACACCATCCACAAAGCGGATGAAGATGTTTACTACATTTCAACGCTGCCGTTAAAAGAGAACATTGCCAGGCTGTTAGACATATCTCCGTCCAATATCAGTTTTTCCAAGAATATTCTTTCTTTTTTACTTGAAAAGCTTCAGTCAAAAAAAGTGAAGGTTATCAACGATATAACCCTTGAATTTAGCGGGTCGTTTAACCTGTACAAGCCGGTATCGCTAAAACCTGCAGAGGTTATGGTTTACGGCCCCAAAAGTGTGCTCGATACAATAGAAGGTATCAAAACAAAACATCTTAAAATCGGTAATATCATGCAGGATAAGGCACTGGATGTGGATTTGGTAAACCCGTTGCCGGAACTTACCCATGTTGAGCCGGATAAGGTGATGCTCAGCGTTAAAGTGGCAAAATTTACCCAGTCGGGCATATCCATTCCCATCAATACATCGGTAAGCCGTTATACGCTTGAAACCTTTCCCAAACGGGTTACGGTTTATTTTGATGTGGCCCTTAAGGATTACGATAAAGTAAATGCCGGGCAGTTTACGGTATCGCCTGTAATTGAAAATGTTGACTTAAAAACAGCCCGTAAATTAAACCTTAAAGTAACCGACCATCCCGACTTTGTAAGGAACATTATGCTTGAACCCGATAATGTGGAGTTTATTATAATCAAATGACAGAGACAGGCCTTACGGGAAATATCGGCAGCGGAAAAACCACGGTTTGCAGAATTTTTGAATCGCTGGGAGTACCGGTGTTTTATTCTGATGTAGAGGCAAAAAAGTTCTATTTTGATGAAGAGGTAAAATACCGGATAAGACAAACACTGGGAGAAAAGGTTTTTAACATAAAGGATGAAATAGATTTTAAACGTCTTGCCGGCGTTATTTTTAACGATAAAGAAGCGCTCGGGTTTATCAACAACCTTATTCATCCCCTTGTTTTTAAAAGATATGAGAGATGGAAAGCGGAACATGCTGATTTTCCTTACTTAATCCATGAATCGGCAATTTTGTTTGAACACCATCTTGAAAAACGGTTTCGGAATATTATTGCGGTATATTGTCCGCGTGATATTCGCATAAAACGGGTGATGCAACGCGATGGTGCATCTGAAGATGAGGTTGTCAGGCGCATGGCCAGTCAAATGGATGATGCGGTTAAAAACCGCTTAGCAAGTTTTGTAATTAACAATGACGGCAAAGAGATGTTGATTCCGCAAGTTGTAAAACTGCATGAAAAGCTGATAACCTCCAAAAAGTAACGGGTTATTATAAAAACGGCCTCTGCTTACTCAATTCCCGAAAAATGTTTCATAAACTGAACCCGTTCGTATGCTGCCGGATTATCGTATTCCGAAACATTAAGTTTTCCTCTGAAATCGTCGATGGTTTTGAAATTCTTTCTTTCCATCCACTCTTCCAGCTCTTTAATCATCACTCCTATTTCCTTAAATCCTTTTTTGTAAAGCACCGATGCAATTTGTACGGCATGGGCACCGGCCAATAGTTGTTTTATTAATGCCGAACCGTCGTGTATTCCTGTTGTTGCTGCCAAATCGCATTTAACATGGGGCGATAACATGGCAATCCAGCGCAGAGAAACAGCCAGCGAAGCGGGGTTGCTAAAAACAAACGAGCTTTTAACTTCAAGATTTTCTATATCAATATCGGGCGAATAAAAGCGGTTAAACAAAACCAGTCCTTTGATGTTAGTCCACGAAAGGCGTGTAATAAATCGTGCCAGTCCCGAAAAATAATAACTCACCTTCATCGAAACGGGAATATCGACTGTTTCGGTTATTTTCTCAGCAATGTTAAAATAGATTTTTTCATTATCGGTTCCTTCGCGATTTGGGTCGGAGGGCAGAACAAACAGGTTTAGTTCCAGCCCGTCGGCACCGGCATGCTCAACTTTTTTGGCAAACGAAATCCACTCATCGCTATCCGAAACACAGTTTATTGATGCAATAACAGGAATGTTTACCGCCTGTTTTGCGGTTCGTATCAAATCGAGATAAACGGCAACATCGTTGCCCTGTGTATAATTGCGAATGTAATCTTCCGCTTCAGGGTAATAGTTGGCAATATCCTGGTTCATGGTGTGATCTACCTTGTTGGCAATCTGTTCTTCAAAAAGCGATTTAAGCACCACTGCCCCTGCCCCGTTTCTTTCCAGTTCAACAATATTTTCAACAGAATTTGTAAGGCCCGAGCTTGCTGCAATAATGGGATTTTTAAGTTTAATTCCCATCCACGATGTTTCAATATTTGCCATAATTGCTTAAGTTAAGAATGTTTATTTCGGTTTTGAGTATGTAAAAATAATAACTTCATTCATTGAAAAGTCTTTTTTACACAATTCAAAACAAATATAAATTATTCCATATTTAAAGACGGGGATTAATAGAGAATCCTTAAAAATCTCAATAAAAATCAATTTAAACCGCCACACCGAAATCGCGTAACGCTTCGTTAAGTGAAGTTTTTAAGTCGGTGGAGGCTTTTCTTTTACCGATGATCAGTGCACAGGAGACCTGATAATCGCCGGCAGGGAAATGTTTGGTATAACTTCCGGGGATAACCACCGAGCGTTGGGGGACATAGCCGTTGTATTCCACGGGATTGTTTCCGCTAACGTCAATAATTTTGGTTGATTTGGTAATAACCACATTAGCCCCCAAAACGGCTTCTTTACCAATACGCACCCCTTCCACCACGATGGAACGGGACCCGATAAAAGCACCGTCTTCAATAATTACCGGTGCAGCCTGAACCGGCTCAAGTACTCCTCCAATGCCCACGCCGCCGCTTAAATGCACTCCTTTTCCTATTTGGGCACATGAGCCAACGGTTGCCCAGGTATCCACCATGGTTCCCGAACCTACGTAAGCACCGATATTTATATACGAAGGCATCAGTACCACTCCTTTGGCAAGATAAGCTCCGTAACGTGCTACCGCATGTGGCACCACACGCACCTCTTGCATGGCATAGCTGTGTTTTAACGGAATTTTATCGTGAAATTCAAACATTCCGGTTTCCATGGTTTCCATTTTACGGATGGGGAAATATAGGATTACCGCTTTTTTAACCCAATCGTTAACTTTCCAGCCATTTTCAGTTGGTTCGGCTGTGCGCAGCCGTCCTTTATCAAGTTCTTCAATAACAAACTCAACAGCCTCGACTGTTTCCTTTTGCCTCAGCAATTCCCGGTTCTCCCATGCGTTTTCTATAACGGATTTTATGTTCATTTTTTAATGTTTTATAATTCCCTGATTTTTAATTTATGATTTTTGATTTTTGATTGTTGATTTTTCTGTCAATCGTCAATCTTAAATCATCAATCTTAAATCGTCAATCATCAATCCTACAAATGAATCACTTCGCCATAGGCATCGGCAACGGCCTCCATAATGGCTTCGGACATGGTTGGGTGCGGGTGGATTGATTTAATGATTTCATGGCCGGTGGTTTCCAGTTTGCGGGCAACAACCACTTCGGCAATCATTTCGGTAACGTTCTCACCAATCATGCTGCAGCCAAGCCATTCGCCATATTTGGCATCAAAAACAACCTTTACAAATCCGTCTTTTTTGCCGCCGGCACTTGCTTTTCCGGAAGCGGTAAAAGGAAATTTACCTACTTTTATTTCATAACCTGCCTCTTTGGCCTGCTTCTCCGTCATGCCCACCGAAGCAACCTCGGGCGATGTATAGGTACAGGCCGGAATGTTACCGTAGTCAACCGGTTCCACATCCAGTCCCGCAATTTTTTCAACACAGGTAATTCCTTCGTGTGAGGCGGTATGTGCCAGGGCTGGACCTTTTACAATGTCGCCAATGGCGTAATAGCCCTCAACATTGGTTTTGTAAAACTCATCAACAACAACCTTTCCTTTTTCGGTTTTGATTCTGGTCTCTTCAAGGCCTATTCCTTCAAGGTTGGTTTCAATACCTACGGCCGAAAGCACAATATCTGCTTCCGTTTCAACAACTCCTTTTTTCGTTTTTATGGAAACTTTGCATGTTTTACCCGATGTATCTACTTTTTCAACGGTTGAGTCGGTCATTACTTTCATTTTGGCCTTTTTGAACGATCGGGCAAGCTGTTTTGAAACATCCGTATCTTCCAGCGGAACAATGGTCGGGAAATACTCCACCAGAGTAACTTCCACGCCAAGACTGTTGTAGAAGTAGGCAAATTCGGATCCAATGGCTCCCGAGCCCACCACCACCATTTTTGACGGAATGGTTTCCAGGGTCATTGCCTGACGATAACCGATTATCTTTTTTCCGTCGATGGGCAGATTGGGCAATTGGCGGGCTTTGGCTCCCGTGGCAATAATAATATGGCCGGCATCGTACACCGTTGCTTTACCCCCGGCATCTGTTACTTCCATTTTTTTTCCGGGAAGTATTTTTCCAAAGCCATTGATAAGTTCTATTTTATTCTTTTTAAAAAGATACTGAACTCCTTTGCTCATGCCTTCGGCCACTCCCCTGCTGCGTTTTACCATGGCGGGAAGGTCGGGGGTAATATCGCCGCTAATGTTAACACCAAATTCAGCAGCATGTTTGGCGTAATTAAAAACCTGTGCACTTTTAAGCAGTGCTTTTGTTGGAATACATCCCCAATTAAGGCAAACACCGCCGATTTCGGCTTTTTCAACAACTGCCACCTTTTTACCGAGTTGTGCAGCACGAATGGCCGCCACATATCCTCCGGGACCGGAGCCCAACACCATAATATCGTATTTCATTTTTATTCTGTTTTTGTTATAAGTTTCGCAAAAATAGTGATAAACGGGATATAAAAAGTGATTGTTTTTATTCTATTTAAATAAATAAACCCGTTGAAAAAAAATAAAAAATTGCAGAAGTGTTTTTAAAACGTCTAATCAAAATCAACAATAAACCTATCTTTGTCGTATGATTTTAATTACTGGCGGAACAGGGTTTTTGGGGGCACATTTACTTTACCGGTTGGTACATAACGGCAAGAAAATTAGGGCCTTAAAACGGAGTGGTTCATCAATGGATTTGGTGGACAGGGTTTTTAAAAGAAACAATGCAACCGCTCTTTTGCAAAGTATTGAATGGTTTGAAGTCGATTTGCCTGACATGTATGCTTTATCGGAAGCTTTTAAAGGGGTAACACATGTTTATCATACCGCCGCCATGGTATCGTTTGATCCTTCGGATAGAGATTTAATGATGAAAACAAATATTGAAGGCACTGCAAATGTGGTGAATATTGCTTTGGAGAAAAACATTGACAAGCTCTGTTTTGTTAGTTCCATTGCGGCATTGGGCAGGACCGACAATAATAAACCCGTTGATGAGGAAACTCATTTTTCAACCTCCGTTAATCCGTCGTTTTATTCTGTTAGTAAGTATGAGTCGGAGCGCGAGGTATGGAGGGGAATTCACGAAGGGCTGAATGCGGTTATTGTAAATCCTTCGGTTATCCTCGGTGCGGGTAACTGGAACAGCGGCAGTTCAAAGTTGTTTCAAACGGTTTATAACGGTTTAAAATTTTATACCTCCGGTTCAAACGGCTTTGTTGATGTTGATGATGTGGCCAGGGCAATGATTATGCTGATGGAAGATGATGTTACGGCGGAACGTTTTATACTAAATGCTGAAAACGTCAGTTATCAACAGTTATTTGTATGGATGGCTGAATCGCTTAAGGTTGATGCTCCCAAACGGAAAGCCGGCCGTTTACTAAGTGCGGTTTACTGGCGTTTACAAAAAATAAATTCGATGTTAACGGGCAAAGCACCGCTGGTGACCAAAGAGAGCGCACAAACCGCACAGCAGCATTATCACTATAATAACCAAAAGTTTTTAACCCGGTTCGACTTTAAATACAAACCTGTAAAGCAAACCATTAACGAGGCGGCCAGCCTGTTTTTAAAAGAAATCCGGTAACTTTTTTACCGGTTAATCCAGGCGTTTTCTTTTGAATCTTACCGTAACTTTTTTTGATTCTGACTTTTTGGCCGGTGAATCATCCCTTTTATTACCAAATCTTTTTTTGTCGCTGTTGCGGTTGTCGGATTTTTTGTGGTCAGAAAAATTTCTTTTTCCAAAGGATTTTTTGTCGTCACGGTTTTTATCGCCAAACTTACGTTTTCCGTCACCTCTGTGTTGCGAATCTCTTCTTTCGCCTCGTTGATTGCGGTTTTCGTCGTTGTTAAAACGGCCTGACCTGCCTTCCCGTGGCGTTTTGCCGCGATACTTATCACGTTCCTGTCGCCCGGCGGGTTTATCGTTATCCCTGTATTTTGCTTTTTTGCTTCCTTCATATAAATCGAAACAAAAGAGCTTTGCTTCAATGGGGCCGTTGTAGAGTTCTACCTTTTTTGAAGGACGTAAGCCTATAAATTTGGCTGCATCAAGGGCGGAGGTTATTATCCATGCCTGATGTCCTGTCCAGTTGGCTTTTAAAACATCGCCGATTTCGCGGTAAAGCTGAACAATGTCGTTTTCCGACAAACGCATACCGTAGGGCGGGTTAAATATTAAAGTTCCCTTGTCGCTTTTGGGCTGTACACTATCGAAGTAAGCCTTGGAAATTTGAATGTCTTTGTGCAGTCCGGCATGACGCAGGTTTCGTTTTGCAATTTGCACTGCTTTTTCCGAACGGTCGGAGGCTACAATGTTTATGTTGATGTCCTTAAACTCGTTGTCGTGTTCCGCTTTAACAGCCTGCCATAGCTCTTCGTCAAAATCGGGCCACTTTTCAAAAGCATAGCCGTTCCGGTAATAACCTGCCGGAATGTTCATGGCCTGCATGGCGGCCTCCATAACCAATGTTCCCGAACCGCACATGGGATCGTAAAAATCAACATCTCCTTTCCATCCCGAAAGTTTAATCAGGCCTGCAGCAAGCACTTCGTTCAGCGGTGCTTTATCGGCACCAATCCGGTATCCGCGCTTATGCAACGATTCGCCGGAGCTGTCCAGCGAAACCGTACATACATTTTGACTGATGTGGATGTTGATATAAATATCGGCGTTATCCTTATCAACCGACGGACGGCGGCGTATTTTATCTCTGAAAAAATCCACCAGGGCATCTTTCGACTTCAAAGCGGCAAAAAACGAATGATCGATTTGAGAATGAAACACATCGGCATTGATAACAAAGGTATGTTTATGGGTCATAATTTCATCCCACTGAATGGCTTTAACCCCGTCGTACAAACTTTGTTCATCGGTAACTTTAAACTCCTTAATCGGAGTAAGAATTCTGATGGCGGTTCGTAAGAGATAATTGGCACGGTAAAGCAACTCTTTGTTGCCTTCGAATTTAACGCCGCGCTTAATGATTTCAATATTTTCGGCACCAAGAAATTTTAACTCGGTAGCCAGCTCGTTTTCAAGGCCCGAAAATGTTTTTGCAACATACTGCCTTGTATCATTCTGATTTGTATCCATAGAGGCGGCAAAGATAGGTTAAATTGATATATCGGTAATTAAGGAATAATAACCATATATTAAAATTTGATTGTTTGAAAAGCTCATATTTTGATGCGTAACACAAAAAACATTGCAGAGATATTTTTCTCAAATACAATTTTGGTAAAAAACCACGAAGTGTTTTTGGTCTGCAATACTCATCGGTTTTACCGATGGAAGGTAAACAAGAATAAGCCTATCTTAATTTATCTCCTGATTTCTGGCTCTTTTTCGCTCAATTTCGCTTAATATGATTTTTCTTAATCTCAGCGAACGGGGTGTAACCTCCAGATACTCGTCTTTCCGGATGCTTTCCATAAATTCTTCCAGAGAAAATTTGATGGGAGGAGCCAGCAACACTTTGTCGTCGGAACCCGACGAGCGCATATTGGTCAGTTTTTTTGTTTTACAAACGTTTACCACCAGGTCACCTTGTTTGGTATGCTCGCCAATCACCTGTCCGGCATAAACCTCATCGCCGGGAGAGATATAAAATTTACCCCTGTCCTGAAGTTTAAACAGCCCGAAAGGTATGGCACTTCCGGTGTCAAGCGATATTAACGCTCCGTTACGCCTGCTACCCACCTCCCCTTTCCAGGGTTCAAAACCTTTAAAGCGGTGTGCAATAATGGCTTCACCCTCGGTGGATGTGAGCACACTGTTCCGTAAACCGATGATGCCGCGCGAAGGAATGGTAAACTCAAGATACATCCTGTCGCCTTTGGGTTCCATAATGGTCATTTCACCTTTACGGAAGGTAACGATATCGATAACTTTTCCTGCAAAATTTTCGGGAACAAGAACCGTAAGACTCTCAATAGGTTCATGCTTAACGCCGTCTATCTCTTTGATGATAACCTTGGGCTGACCCAGCTGGAACTCGTAACCTTCGCGACGCATGGTTTCAACCAAAATTGACAAATGAAGAATACCCCTGCCGTAAACCAGATACGAATCGGCAAGTTCGGTTTCCTTTACCCTTAATGCAAGGTTTTTTTCAATCTCTTTAAAAAGGCGGTCGCGTAAATGCCGCGAAGTAACGTATTTACCCTCTTTTCCAAAAAACGGCGAATTGTTAATGGTAAACAACATGCTGATGGTGGGTTCATCAATTTTAATACGCGGCAATGCTTCGGGGTTTTCGGCATCGGCAACAGTATCCCCTATTTCAAAGTCCTCCAGTCCCATAATGGCTACTATATCGCCGGCCCTTACTTCGGTTTTGCACTTTTCCTTACCAAGTCCTTCAAAGGTGTACAATTCTTTAATTTTATACCGATGGACAGAGTCGTCTTTTTTCATTAACGAAACCGTCATGCCCGGTTTAAGAATTCCGCGGGTTAAGCGTCCTACCGCAATACGTCCCACATACGAAGAGTAGTCCATCGAGGTGATTTGCATTTGAGGTGTTCCTTCGATAAACGGTGCCGGTGGTATTGTTTCAAGAATAACGTCCAGCAGATGGGAAACATCGGAAGCCGGTTTGGTATAGTCGTCCGACATCCACCCCTGTTTGGAAGAACCGAAAACCGTGGGGAAATCGAGCTGATCGTCGGTAGCGCCAAGGTTGAACATCAACTCAAAAACTGCTTCCTGTGTTTCTTCGGGCGAGCAGTTGGGTTTGTCCACTTTGTTAACAACAACAATGGGCTTTAGCCCCAGTTCTACCGCTTTTTGCAAAACAAAACGGGTTTGCGGCATGGGGCCTTCAAAGGCATCAACCACCAGCAATACGCCGTCGGCCATATTTAACACACGCTCAACCTCACCACCGAAATCGGAGTGGCCGGGTGTGTCGATGATATTAATTTTTGTTCCTTTATAACGTACCGAAACGTTTTTTGAAAGAATGGTAATTCCCCTTTCACGTTCCAAATCGTTGCTGTCAAGAATAAGGTCTTCAACTTCCTGATTGTCTCTGAACAGTTTAACCTGATGCAGAATACGGTCAACAAGTGTGGTTTTGCCGTGATCGACGTGAGCGATAATGGCAATATTTCTGATTTCGTGCATAATAGATTTTTATAACAAATATTTTCCCTGAAAAAAAGGGGCTGCAAAAGTAGTATTAATTATAATGAAAACAACGCCTAAGAAGTTAAGGAAACAGAATAATGCCAATTTAGCGCATTTGCCAACGCCGGCTATATAAAAATATGTATTTGTTTTATTATCAGCAGGAAGATAAAAAAAGCCGCTTATTGAGCGGCTTTTCTTTTTGTTATTTTAATATTCGTCTTCGTTAAAGAAGAAATCTTCTTTGGTGGGATAATCCGGCCAGATATCCTCAATACGATCGTACACCTCTCCTTCATCTTCAATTTCCCGAAGATTTTCAATTACTTCAGCCGGAGTTCCCGTACGGATGCTCCATTCAATCAGCTCGTCTTTTGTTGCCGGCCATGGCGCATCTTCAAGTTTTGAAGCAAGTTCTAATGTCCAATACATCTTTCTTCCTTTTGGTTTTAATTTTTTGCAAAAATAATTTTTTTTACAACTATTACAAGAAAATGGTAAAATTTAATAAAATCCTTTACTGACGCGGTTTCCAGACAATTTCATCAACATTCATCTCTTTTGCAAGTTTTCGGCCGAGCACAAAAAGATAGTCGGAAAGACGGTTTAAGTACCTGATGTTGATTTCTTCAACACGGTTATTTTGTGCAAGTTTTATGATCAGGCGTTCGGCCCTCCGGCAAATGGTACGGCAAACATGGGCATACGAAACAACCGGATGGCCTCCGGGCAGTATAAAGGCGGTGAGCGGTGGCAAATTGTTGTTCATAGTGTCAATTTCATTCTCTAACAACACAACATCGCCGTCGGTAAGTTGCGGAAGATTTTTCACTTTCTTTTCGGGGTCGGCTGCCACCAGCGATTCGAGGGTAAAAAGCCGGTCCTGAATTTCGGTTAACATATTTTTACTGTGCGCATCAATATCCTGGTCGCGCAACAGTCCGATAAAAGCACTTAATTCATCAACGGTTCCGTAAACTTCAATGCGCTCATGATACTTGGGAACACGGGTACCTCCTATCAGTGCCGTTGTTCCTTTATCGCCCGTTTTGGTATATATTTTCCACTCTTTACTCATTTGATTTTGTCATTTTAATGAAAACCAATCGTATATAATTATACGGTTTTTTATTATCGCTGACAAATGTAATCAGTTAATTCTGCATTGCCAAACCCTGCGGAATTACCATTGAATTGTTTGCCGATATTTTTATGTATCTTTGAAAGTGTCAATCTAACAAGCTAATATTAAAGATTATGAAAAGTATTTTATTATTTTTTGTTATGCTGTGTATTACCGTCTCTATGGCCGATGCACAATCGTTAATGGCAAATTATCCGTTAACCCAAAACGGAAATGATACCACCGGACAAAACGACCCCATGATGCTCAACAACGTGGTTTTTGAAAACGGCGGAGTTTATTCAAACGGAATTTATTACGGAGATGATACCACGGGTTCGGAAATACTGACTCCCCCGTTTCCGGTTTTTGATTACAACAACTTTACGGTTTTGGTTGATTTTTATATTGACAGCTATAAAGAGGTAAGAGAACCGATCATTATCGGGGGATTATTATGGCGCTGGATAGGAGCATTTATTGATGATACAAAGCTGGCGTTTATGGCCAACGACTTTTTGACTTATGATGTTTCCGATATTGTTGTTCCGCTTGACCACTGGAATAAGCTGCGTTTCAGCTATAGCAAAGATGCCGGTTTGTGCTATTTTTATTTTAACAATGAGTTGGTATCTTCTTATGAAATTTCGGAATTTAACTCCGGTGACGATCCGCGTTTCGGCAATTCGCATACCGGTGTTGGTGAAACCTTTAAAGGCTACTGGAGAAATCTTGTTTTTTACAATGCTGCCAGTCCCGAAGCTGTTCAAAATATCAGCTCGCTATCGGATATTACCGTTAAAACACGGGGTGATGAACTTATTATTGATGTGCCATACAGCCAGCCGGAAGTTGTTATGAGCATTACCGGTTTGCGCGGCCGTTCCGTAAAAACCGTTAAGCTGTCGGCGGGTTTTAATACAATCGACTTTTCGTTGGCCGAAGGAATTTATCTGGTAAGCTTTACCAATGACCGCGGAGCGGTTTATGTTAAAAAGGTTGTGAAAAGGTAATTTTAAACAGGTGCTTTTTTAAGAGCCGCTAACCTTTCCGGTTTTAAGCGGAAAGGTTAGTGTTGCTTTCAACGACAAATACTTTATTTTTCGGGAGCAAACATGGGATCCCAGGGAGGTAAAAGCGTGGCTTTACCTTTTAATATCTTTAACACATCTTTGTCGATAAACTTTTTGTTTATCACCAGCCGGAACATATATTCGTTAAACCAGTCATCCGTCATGGTTAAATAACCGTGATTGCCTCTGTCGGCACCCCATGAGTTCTCAAGCAGCCATTTGTCGGTTGAGCCGTCATCCTGCACATTTACGCCCACAAGTGCCATTCCGTGCGACGAACCGCTGTCAAACGTTTGTATGCGTTTTGCCTTATCCATTCCAAACTCCACACCCATCAAATCGTCGTAATCGTAAAGGTTAACATCAAGGTAACCGTTTTTACCGTCAAACTGTTTTCCCACATCACATGAAAAATACATGGCCTCGTTTCCCTGAATTGATTTAACGGCAAACTTTTTAATTACATCGTTGGGCAGGTTGATATATTTCCAGTTGGCACCTTCAACAAGGTTTCTGTCAAACTCAACTTCGTAAAGTTTGTAATACTCTCTCGACGGGTCGTTCATAAACATCACATAATCGTCAACATTCACGTCAACAACCTCTTCGAAAAATTTCTCAGGGGTATATGATTTTGGTTTCGAGGCTTTTCCCTCTTTGGTTTCATACTGCCACACAAATTCCCGGGGCGGTTCGCCAAGCGACAAAACCAAAATGCGGTAAATATCTTTTAACATTTCAATTTTTACGGAAGCAAGGTTTTTCTCCTTTGCTCCGTTGGCGGCAAGGTCGCGCAGCTCCATGGCATCTTCACGTAATTTTCGTGCCAGCAGCTTCGACATCATCCGTGTGCTTTTGCTTTGATATGTATCGGGCATGGCCGATGCGGGAACAACCCCGTATTTTTTAACAATATCGGCAAAGGTTGTCCACTGGCCTCCGTCGCCAATGGGGTTTTTCATCATCCATTCAACCTTACGGTCGGTAATGGGTTTATCGGAAGTGGCGATGGCAATTTCCAAAAACAGATTGGCCTTTTCAAACTGATCCCAAAAGAAGTTATAGGTTTGAGAAAATTCAAAGTCCTTGATATCGTATTTGGCCAACACAAAAGGTTTGAGCGTGTTCAGTCCGGTATAAAGCCAGCAACGTCCCGAGGAGCGCTGGTTACTGATGCCGTGGGTTTTTACTTTGGTATTGATAAGATGATTTTGTTTTCCTTCGTTTTCGCGGTTTTTTGCAAGACTTTTGATGTCGTTATGGGTAACGGCATTGATGAAAGCCTTGTTTTCGGAAGTATTTTTAAAGGAATTCCGAATCTCTTTAATGGTTTGTTTATCCAGCTTTCCCCGGCTGTTTTGTGCGGTTGTTACCGAAACCGTTACAATCAGTACCAATGTTAACAGGTAATTAAAATATTTCATAATGTATTAAATTGTTGTTATTTATTTGCTTTGGCTGCTTAAATCGTCACCCTCCCGAAATTTTACACTTATAACCTTTTTCAACAAGGATGCTTTTTATCTTTTCTTTAAACTCGCCCTGAATGATGATTTCGCCGTTTTTTACCGATCCTCCCACGCCGCATTTCGACTTAAGCAGTTTTCCCAGCTCTTTTAAATCGGCATCGGTTCCTTCAAAACCTTTTACGAGGGTTACTTTTTTGCCTTTGCGCTGTTTTTTATCCAAAAGGATGGTAAGGTTTTGCTTGTTAGGCGGAAGGGTTTCCGCCTCCTGTTCAACATCATCATCCCAACGGTTAAAGTCGGGATTTGTGGAAAAAACTATTTTGCTGTTTTTACTATGATTGCCCATTTTGCGGAATGATTACTTTTAATGAAGACGGAACCACCTTAACCACAAGCTCTTTTTTGAGCTTTACCGGCTCTCCGTCGATGTTTACCACTTTGTTTTTTTTCCGGTTAATCACCACGCCTGTTGTTGAAATAACATCAACCAGCGGCGATTTGTCGATTAGCTTAAGCAGCAACAGGTTGGCCACCACCGGTGTTTGAAACACATTGGGTTTTTGTGCGATACAAATATCTATTTTTCCGTCGTTCAGGCGGGCATTGGGTGCTATTTGCGCATTGTATCCAAACTGGTTTGAGTTGGCAAAAGCAATAAAGAAGGCCCTTTGTTTGATAAAAAGCCCGTCGTCGAACTTCAGTGTATATTTTTTTGGTTTGTAGGTTATGAATTTATTGGCGGCAATCCGGAAATAGGTTAAAAAACCGCGTCGGGGACTTTCGGCGAATTTTTTTGCCACCAGCGCATCGAAACCGACACCCGCAATACTTACAAACGGAACACCGTTAACGGTAGCTGTGTCTATTTTGCTGGCAACACCTTTATTCAGCAACTCGATGGCACGTGTAGGCATAAGCGGTATGTTAAGGTGCCGTGCCAAACCGTTTCCCGAGCCTCCCGGAATAATTCCCAAAGCCGTATTGCTGTGTATCATTTGCGATGCCACTTCGTTAACCGTACCGTCGCCGCCAACGGCAACAATTACATCATACCCTTTTTCAACGCCCTGCCGGCTTATTTCAATGGCATGCCGGGCATATTCGGTTTCGGCAATGGTAATTTTATATTTTTCTTTATCAATGTTTGCATCAATAAGCTGAGGAAGGTTTCTTTTTCTGCGCGAACCCGAAATGGGGTTGACAATAAATAAAATCCGCTTCCTTTTTGATATATGTGACATCTACTTATAAATATCTTACTTAAAAACCTGAATGTAAACAATCCTGACAACCTCATCGGCACTGTTTCCCGCATCATCGTCGGCATTGTATTTTACCTCATATTTACCAACTACATCAATGTTTACATTACTTGTAACCTTTAAATTACCTGAAATATTTACCGTGTCGCCGTCGGCATTAACATCCCAAACAACAGCTCCTTCATCGTTATAAGGTTTGCCAAGCTCCGAATACACAGGGTTATAACCATTTATCTCAATCCAGGGCTTAACCGAATCGGTGTCCTTTTTACAGGCAGCGAAACCAATAACAATTCCAACCAAAGCAATTATTATCAATCGTATTTTCATAACAGGTTTGCTAATTTAGTGGCAAATTTACTCAAAAAGCAATTGTGTCGGCCACGAAAACAGTTTTTGTTAAAGCGGAAAAGATACCTTAAAAGCTGTTACTTTTGTCGGCAATAATTTTCAAATTTATGAATATACGATTCTTACGATACATATTTTTTGCAATTATTTTTTATTTGGCAGGATATTGTCGGGCGCAGCAACCGTTTCCTGAAAATTATTTCCGTCCGCCACTGGATATTCCCATGTATTTATCGGGTACTTTTGGCGAATTGCGTCCGAACCATTTTCATGCAGGGATTGATATAAAAACACAGGGTGTTGAAGGAAAAAAGGTTTATGCCGCAGCCGACGGTTATGTGTCGCGCATTAAAGTTACGCTGTGGGGATACGGAAACGCCATTTACATTACCCATCCCAACGGATATGTTTCGGTTTACGGACATTTGCAGAGATTCAGCAAAAAAATAAACAGCTACGTACGAAAACAACAATACAAACGTAAAAGCTATACCGTTGATCTTTTTCCCGATAAGGAGCTGCTTAAGGTGACAAAGGGCGAAGTTATCGCACTGTCGGGCAATACCGGGGGTTCCATGGGGCCTCATCTTCATTTTGAAATCCGTGATGCCGGCAATCAGCATCCGCTAAATCCGTTGCTTTTTAAAAGCATCAGGATAAAAGATAATGTCGATCCGGTTATTTTAGAACTTGCCGTTTATCCCGTAGATGATTCGTCGGTGATTAATGATGTGGCGGACACCCTCTTTTTGGCAGTACAACGAAAAAACAACCGCTTTTTTATTGATGATACCCTTAAAGTTAGCGGAAGGGTTTCTTTCGGGCTCCGTGCATACGACAGAATGAATGGCATAAACAATAAAAACGGGATTTATCAGGAGCAGTTGTATATCGATTCGTCACTTGTTTTTGAAGTACAGATGAAAGAGTTGTCGTTTTATACATCAAGGTATATCAACAGTTTGATGGACTACCGTTATTACCAAAAAAAGAAAAGAAAACTTATAAGAACCCAACTGGATACCAACAACCGTCTGGCTGTTTACCGGCGCATTGAAGGCAACGGCATTTTTGCTTTTAACGACACTTCCGTTCATCGTCTTAAGTATGTGGTAAAAGATGCTTACGGAAATTGGGCTGCATTCCGCTTTTGGGTAAAAGGTTACCAGCCCGATACTATTATTAGAAAACCAGGGAGTATTTGGCCGGAGTATGACAGTCTGATGTTTGTAAACTACAACAACAAGTTTGAGATGGTTGCCGATGGTTTTTCGGTTACCATTCCCGCCAATGCTTTGTACCGTAGCCAGTTTATCAATTTCGGTAAAAAACCGGGAAACGACGATACCTACACCGATGTGTTTACCATTGGCAACAGGTTTGTACCGTTGCAAAAGTATTGTTCGGTTTGGTTAAAACTCAACAAACAGGTCCCCGATTCGTTAACATCAAAGCTGTATGTTGCCAGGGTTGACGAAAAAAATAATACAAACTATGCCGGCGGAAAATTTGAGAACGGCCGGATGTTTTTTAAAACCCGTTCGCCGGGTAATTATACGGTTAAAATTGATACCGTTCCTCCTGTTATTAAACCGGTTAATGTAAAAAACGGCAAAACGGTCACCCGACAAAAAACACTAAAATTCATTATCTCTGATAAACCCACGGGCATTAAAAAATATGCCGCCTTTTTAAACGATAAATGGATTTTAACGGAATACAATCCCAAAAAAGCGCTGCTCACCTACCGGTTTGACTGGTTAATGAAAAAAGGTAAAAATCACCTGAAACTTTACGTATTTGATAACCGTGACAATGAAACGGTTTACGAAGCGGATTTGATTTATTAATAGCACGACGGTAGTTTCGCATTAAATAAAGTGGAGTGCCTGGAGTTTGGAGTACTTAGCGTTCAGCGTTCAGCGTTTGGCGTTTAGTGTTTGGCGGGCTTCGGTTGTGCCTCCTTCGGGATGACGCTGGGGCTTACGGCAGGCAAATCAAAAATCATAAATCAAAAATTTGCAATCAAAAATCAAAAGTGCCTGGCGTTTAGTGTTTGGTATTTGGCGGGCTTCAGTCGCGCCTCCTTTCATTTTTCACTTTTCACTTTTCACTATCGGGCCGCAAGCCTTCGTTCGACCGAAAAGGTTTCCCTCGCGCCTCCGCGGTTCAAAACCTTCAAACTTCAAACCTCCAAACCTTAAACCTTCCGGCATCCCTTCCAAATTATTGTACTTTTGCCAAAAATATCATCCGTATGAAAAAAATAGTATTTGCCACCAACAACAGGCACAAGCTGGAAGAGATCAGAAAAATTCTTGGGGACACATACAAAATAGTAAGCCTGAAAGAACTGGGGTTTACCGGCGACATCCCCGAAACCGGCGATACGCTGGCCGAAAACGCCTCGCAAAAATCGCACTATATTTACGAACGTTACGGGGTGGATTGTTTTTCGGATGATACCGGACTGGAGGTAAAAGCGCTAAACGGAGCACCCGGAGTTTATTCGGCCCGGTATGCCGGCGAAAATGCCACCTACGACGATAATGTGAATAAACTTTTAAAAGAGCTGGGCGAAACCATTAACCGTAAAGCCGCTTTTAAAACCGTAATTTCGTTGATACTGGACGGTAAAGAGTATCTGTTTGAAGGTCGCGTTGACGGCACCATTACCAATCATAAAACAGGCTCGGGCGGCTTTGGCTACGATCCGGTGTTTTTACCCGACGGGTATAAACAAACTTTTGCCGAAATGCCGTTGGAGCTGAAAAACAAAATCAGCCACCGCGGTAAAGCAACCGCTAAGCTGGTTGATTTTTTGAAGGCCTTGTAACCCACATCATCACCAACCCGAGAAAAATATATACTAAAGTAATAATTACAATGGCAAACTTTATGGTGGCAAAATAGTAAGCGGTTGTTGCCCATAAAGAATACTGACATCCGGTTAAAATACGAATCAGTGCAAAGTTTTCGATGGCATCGTAAACGGCAGCCAGTATCATAAGCCACGACAGCCAGTATCCGGGTTTGGCAAGCAGCGCCGACCGCCCGGTAAGTTTTTTTCCTGTTTCAAAGGCTATAATCCCCAAAAACAGCGCATAGGCAATAAGATAAAGATAATCCAAACCCAGGCTGAATGCCGCCACAAGCCTCCCCTTTTCGCCCCACATATCAACCATAATCCGGGCATCGTGAATGTTGTTGGTCAGCTCAAAAGCTACCATTCCGTCGGCAACCTCATCGCCCGGCGTTACCAGCGACTGATCCAGAATGTTAAAAATAACGGTAATCACAACGGTAAATATCCCCGACCAGTAAAGCATTTTCTTTCTGAATCCCGGAGTGGTATTATTGTATGGAGAATAGGGTATTTTACTCATGGCAACAAGGTATTATTGAAACATATTTTCGATGGTAATATCAAACAGTTCACCAATGCTCATTCCAAAAGCTTTTGCCTGCTGCGGGATGATGCTGGCCTCCGAGATGCCGGGAATGGAATTAACTTCGAGAAAATATAATTCGTCGGGGGTTAAAATGTAATCGAACCGCACAAATCCTTTACAATTCATCTGCCGGTACAAAAACACCGAAAGGGTTTTAATGTCCTCTTCCGCTTCCGGGGGAATTTCGGCGGGAGTGACTTCGCTGGCAAGTCCCTCTTTATATTTGGCTTCGTAATCAAAAAACTCCTTTTTACTGATGATCTCCGTTAACGGAAATACGGTAATTCCGCTTTTCTGCTTTATCAATCCACAGGCAATCTCCTTTCCGTTAAGGGCTTCTTCAATAATCACCCGCTCGTCAACCATAAAAGCTTCTGCAACCGCTTTATCAAATTCATCAGCCCTATTTACTTTAGAAACCCCAACGCTGGAACCGCTTTTGGCGGGTTTAACAAAAACCGGCAGCCCCAGCCCGCTTATTACAGCCTCTTTATCAAACGGCTCATTCCGTAAAAAGGAGAAAGAGCCGGCGGTTTTAATCCCGTAAGAGTTAACAAACCGGTTACAGAGGAATTTATCGAAGGTTAAAGCCGAAACAGCAGCATCGCACGAAGTATAGGGTATTTCAAGCATATCGAAATATCCCTGGAGTTTACCGTCTTCGCCGGGAGTTCCGTGAATGGCATTGAAAACCCCGTCAAACAAAACCCTTTTATTTTCAATGGTAAGGCTGAAATCGTTTTTATCAACAAATACCCTGTTGCCCTTTTCATCTTCCCAAAACCAGTTGTTTTGGTTTATTACAATCAGGTAACCGTTATATTTTTCTTTATCGATGTTTTTTGCAACAACCGCTGCACTTTTTATGGAGATTTCGTACTCGCCGGAGTTACCTCCGCAGATAATGGCTATGTTTTTCATCTGTTACAAATTATGTGAATTTGCCGATTCATTGTTCTGATACCCTTTTCAATACTTTTATACAGTGCTTACACACCGATAAGTAAAGTCACCGGTATTTTACACTTTATCATTTTTTATGTTCGCCTGATTTATAAATCAATTTGCAACAAAAGTAATCAAATTGGCCTTGATATATTACCGGTAAAAAGGTTAAATCACCTATTGTTACGTTAATAACATTGCAGCGGGGATAGCAGTTATATTTTTAGCAAGTTGTTTAATTTCGGGATTACCCGTAAAATTTGGAATGGCATGTCAAAATTCAGGTGATATGTTGGAATGGTGTTCCAAATTTTCGGGGCAATGTTACAATGTTTAAAGATGGCATAAATTTTTACCTTTGCACGGTATTACTGCAATAATATGCTGTAAAATAAGTTATCAAATCAAGTTAATTTAGCATTTACCGGAAACATTTAACCATGGGTTTTTTTTATTTTTTGAAAAAAGGAAAATTTTACAAACATTTGCTAATTGCCATAGTATTGTCGATACTGCTGTTTTGGATATCGCTAAAGGCACTTGATATTTACACGCGGCACGGTGAGGTTTACATTGCTCCCGATTTTACAGGCAAAACACCCGAACAATTAAAGCAGGAAGGATTTGCCGAATATTTTGATTTTCAGATTATCGACTCGGTTTATGATGACAAAAGAACCAAAGGGTCGGTTTTTATGCAAAATCCCGAACCCGGCTCAAAAGTTAAAAAGGGCAGGCACATGTTTTTAACCATTGTTGCCAGTTTACCCGAAAAGGTAATTATGCCCAATTTAAAAAACCTGTCGTTACGGCAGGCATTGGTTACCCTTGAACTCAGCGGTTTAAAAACAGGCCATCTGGAATATGTTGACTACTTTGCCCGTAACGCGGTAATCGACCAGCTGGTAAATGAAGAGCCCGTTGAACCGGGAACCGAATTAAACCGCGGAACTCCCGTCGATTTGGTGGTGGGCAAAGGCGAAATGAAAGTTTTTGTTCCCATGCCCTTTATTATCGGGAAAGACCCGAAAAAGGCGGTTCACGATCTGCATTATGCTTCGCTAAACATCGGAAATGAAATATATATGGACGATGACCTTGAAAATGCAAAAGTGTATAAAACGGAACCTTCCTATTCAAAAGATGCAAAGCTCGATTTGGGAACCGTTATCAACATATGGTACCGTTCCGGCAAAACATTCGACTTTGAAAGCTATATTCATGAAATTCTTGGTGATACGATTTCGGCAGATTCGCTTTCGCAGATGAAAAATATTAGATGAAAATGAAGTTCAGATATTTATTAATAACCGCTTTTTTGATACTTTCCGGAACCCTTTTTTCGCAGGAGTATTTAACCGGAACAGGCATTAACGAAAATGTTGCGGCAAAAGCAAAAGAGCTGGAAAAAGAACAAAAACAGAAACAAAAATGCGGATGCCAACGTGATAAGAAAGCAGCCCTTACCCTGCCCTTTTTCGACGATTTCTCGGTATCAAAGGTCTATCCCGACAAAAATAAGTGGGAAGATAATTTTGTTTACGTTAATAAGCATTTTGCATTTAGTCCGCCCAATATTGGTGTGGCAACTTTCGACGCACTTGATGCCAAAGGAAAAGTTTACGAAGATGCCAACTGGATTGATTTTATTGCCGATCATTTAACCTCCAACCCCATCAGAACCGACTCCTTATTTGAGCCGGTGGCCCGTAAGTTATCACCGTCCGATTCGGTATATCTCAGCTTTTATTATCAGCCGCAGGGAAGAGGCAACGATCCGGAACCCTGGGATACCCTGTTGTTGCAATTTGCCTATCGTACGGGCGATACCGTTTTTTCGCATATGGATTCCATTGATGTGCTGGTAAACGGTATTTATGTGATGACCGAAAACGATACGGTATATCCGGGCGACACCTTGTGGGCTCCCCCCGGTTGTAACCCCAACGTGTTTACCATAAGCTACGTAAGGCTTACGTGGAACGACATGGTTACGGTGGCTTGCGATTCGGTTATGATACCCGAGCTAAAGTGGAAAACCATGTGGAAAAAAGAAGGAGAGCATTTATCGGATTTTGAACAGGAACACGGCAAATATTTTGTTCAGGTAATGGTACCGCTTACCGACCCCAAATTCTTTTTCGAGGCGTTCCAGTTCCGGTTCCTGAATTATGCCAGCATCGCCAACGAAAACATTCCGTCGTGGCGCAGCAACATGGACCAGTGGAATGTGGATATGGTATATTTAAACTATAACCGCTCGGTTGACGACACCACTTACCGGATGCTTTCGTTTTCGGAACGGGCTCCGTCGTTTCTTAAATATTACCAGTCGATGCCCTACCGGCAGTATCGTGCCGACATCAGCAACTCGCAGGCCCGCTCGGTTGAAATGTATATTACCAACCTCGACAAAGTGGAACACAACACACGCTACATGTATAAAGTGCAGCAGGTTGCAGGAGATTACAGTTATACATACGACGGAGGAAGCTGTAACCTGCTACCCTATTACGAAGGAGGATATCAAAGCTGTAACAGTTGCAAGCCCCACGCCTGTCCCGATATTTCAAAATATTTTGCCCTCGACTATGACGTTGACACCATGTCGTTTTGGATAACCCATTACATAAGCGACTCATCCAATGTTAATTCGCTTGTGGATTCGGTAAAATTCCATCAGGGATTTTATAACTATTTTTCGTACGACGACGGAACCCCCGAACTGGGCTATGGTTTGGAACCTGCCGGAGCCAATCTCGGCTATCAGTTTAAAGTAAACACCCCCGATACGTTGCAGGGCGTTCAGATTTATTTTAACCGTACCAAAGATAACACCAACGAATTTTATTTTACCCTTAAGGTGTGGCGCGACAACAACGGTCAGCCCGGACAGGAGATATATGCACAGGAAAACATGCAGGTGAAGTGGTCGGACGACTGGCCCTACAAATTTTATTATTACCAGCTGGACGAACCCTTTGTTATTTCAGGAACCTTTTATATCGGATGGGAACAATACAATGCCGGCAGTCTGAATGTAGGTTTCGACTCCAATAACGACGAACATGAGCGCATCTATTATACCATTGATGACGAATGGTATCAAAGCAACTATTATGGTGCTTTGTTGATTCGTCCGGTGGTGGGAGCTGCCGGTTATGTGGGAACAAACGAACATACAATATCCGGCACACAAAGGGTTAACATATTTCCCAATCCGGCAGGAAATTCATTCAGGTTCGACCCCTCACTGGTTTCGCACAATGCAAACGACAGGGTTACCGTTTACAACATGATGGGAAGTGTGGTTAAAGAACAAAATATGTACACAACAAATGTAAAAGTTAACGATTTACCTGAAGGCCTTTATATTGTTAAAATACGCAGCAACGGAAATAATTACGTTGCAAAACTGATAATCAATCGCTAATATGGAACGCGAAAAACCGGATATACAGGAAGAATCGAACGAGCTGTTTGAACACCATCGCGTGGAGGTTGACCCCGGGCAGGAGCCGGTAAGGGTTGACAAATTCCTTTTTAATAAAATACAAAACGTTTCTCGTAATAAGATACAGCAGGCCGCCAAAGCCGGCAATATTCTGGTTAACGAAAAAGAGGTTAAATCAAACTACAAGGTAAAACCCGGCGATGTAATTTCGGTGGTAATGAGCTATCCTCCGCGAGAAGTGGAAATCAATCCCGAAAATATCCCGCTGGAGATTGTTTACGAAGATGATGATGTAATTATTGTGAATAAACAGGCAGGTTTGGTGGTTCATCCCGGACACGGAAATTATACGGGAACGCTGCTCAACGGCCTGGCACACCATTTTGAGGCAAGCGGTCAAAAAGATAAGGTTGAAAACGGATTCGGATATCTGGTTCATCGCATCGACAAAGATACCTCCGGTTTGTTGTTAATTGCAAAAAACGAAATGGCACAAACCAAGCTTGCCAAACAGTTTTTCGATCACACGGTAGAGCGTTCATATGTTGCCCTTGTTTGGGGAGATTTTGAAGAAAACGAGGGAACCATCGAAGGACATATCGGACGCAGCCTAAAAGACCGGCGTGTAATGACTGTTTTTCCTGACGGTGAATACGGTAAAGAAGCAATATCGCACTATAAAGTATTACAACGTTTCGGATACATCACCATGGTTGAATGCCGCCTCGAAACCGGCCGTACCCACCAGATAAGGGCACATTTTAAATTTATCGGCCATCCCCTGTTTAACGATGCCCGTTACGGCGGCGACCAGATTTTAAAAGGAACTACCTTTACCAAATACAAGCAGTTTGTTCTGAACAGCTTTAAACTGTTACCCCGTCAGGCTTTGCATGCCAAATCGCTTGGATTTATTCATCCCTCAACGGGAAAACGCGTTTTTTTCGACTCACAATTACCGGCCGACATGGCCTCCGCCATTGATAAATGGGATAAATATACCTCCAACAGATTGAGAGAAGACGAATATTAATGAGGTTTTGATTGTCGATTTTTGATTTTTGATTGTCGATTTTTGATTGTCGATTTTTGATTTGGCCTTACGGCTGTTTAAGGTTCAAGGTTTGGATGTTTAAAGTTTGAATGAACGACGTAGGTTTAACTTTAGGCACTC
>CAYNVN010000161.1:0-5382 GCA_964400655.1 uncultured Lentimicrobiaceae bacterium | reverse complement strand
TTTACCGGGCTTTCAGAGGTCATAAACCTTCGATAAAACCTTTGTTAAAAAGAAGCGGCTTGCAAAAACCGTAAAGTAAATTTTTTGAATACCTGAAATTTGGAGTGCCTAGAGTGCACTAAAGTTTGGAGTACTTGTAGTTAATGCTACGTCGTTCATTTAAATCACCCCGTCATTTCGACGACCAGGTTCTTCTTCGTCATTTCGAGGGAGGAACGACCGAGACCCGCCCGAACGTACCGTTCGGTACGGGCGGGAATCCCCCGCAATGAAAGACTTCCTCTCACACGTCATTCCGACGACGAAGGAGGAGGCCTGCCCTGCCGGCAGGCGGGAATCCCCTACTATGAATGACTGAGCTCTTTTTTGTTTTAGGAAACAGGCTGATGCCGGGGAGATTCCTCAGTCGTACCTCCTTCGGGATGACGGTGTGGCTTGCGGGAGGGTAACGAGCAACAAGCATCAAGCACCCAGCAACAAGTTAAACTTTTGAACTTTTCAACTTTTGAACCTCTGAACCTAAAACCTCCCAGGCTAATTATCACTTTTCAGGCTGGTTGTTTTTTATCTTTTGTTCGATGGCGGTGGTAGAGTATCCGGGTAAAAAATCAATGGTAATAACTTTTCCTCCTTTGGCCGTAACAATATCGTAGCCTACAATTTCTTCGGGTTTATAATCGGAGCCTTTTACCAAAACATCTGGTTGAACCAGCTTAATAATTTCGTAAGGCGTATCTTCGTCGAAAACAATAACCATATCCACAAACCGGAGGGATGCAATAATGGTACTTCTTGAAATTTCGTCTTTAATGGGACGATTTGCTCCTTTTCCAAGTGTTTGTGCCGACGCATCCGAGTTAACGCCCACAACTAAAAAGTCTCCCAAATCTTTGGCTTTGCTCAGGTAGTCGATATGTCCCAGGTGTAACAAATCAAAAACACCATTGGTAAAAACCAGTTTTTTATCTTTAAACCGTAACGATGCCAACAGGTTTTGCAAAATGCGGTCTTCTTTGCGGAAAATCTTATGCCGTATGATTTCGAGATTATTCATTAAGCGGTTTTTGTTTTTTCGATAACACCATCAGCATTAAATAAGAAAATCCTCCCACACCCACATTTAACAGGGTTTGGCCTGCGTGGGTAATGGCAGCAAACGAGCCGGCTGCAGCACCGTTAATACCATACAGTTGATATAAAACCGATTTAATGATAAAATGATAGGCTCCTATTCCGCCCGGTACAGGGGCAACAATACCAAGGCTGCCGATTCCAAGCAGGGTAAAAGCATCCTCAAATGTAAGGATTGAAGTTTCGGGTAACATTTTCATCGGAAAATAGAACATTATCACATAAAACAGCCAAATGATAATGGTATAAAATATAAACAGCCATTTTTTCTTTAATCGTAAAATTGTTTTTATTCCGTCCCAAAGCCCATCCAAAAACAATCTTGCCTTTGTATAAAACGATAATTTTTTAATACGCTCACGAAACCTGTAAAGCAGCCATATTAAAATTAAAAAAAACAACAAAACACTTCCGGCAATAATTATCAGAACCATCATGTTATCGGCCATATTTTTAAAAATAGGATTAAAAATGTTTCCCACATAAGTACCCACTAAATCTATCTGAAAAACAATAACAAGAAAAATAATGATTAACAACATTAACATATCTAATAATCGTTCGGAAATTACGGTTCCGAACAGAGCGTTAAAGGGGATTTTTTCTTTTTTCGACAATACGCCGCAACGCATAAATTCGCCCATACGCGGAACAGCCGTATTGGCCATATACCCAAACATTAACGAATAAAATGTGGAAGACAGCCGGGTTTTATATCCCATGGAATTTATAAGCATATTCCAGCGGATTGATCGTATTATGTGTGATGCAATGGCAAAAAAGAGCGAATAAAACATCCATATGTAATCGGCATGTAAAATATCGCTCCAAACTTTATTTAAATCGAGTTTTCTAAAGCTCAGCCACAGCAGGAAGAATCCCAGTCCGAGGAAGAAAAGATATTCCAATATCGAAACCAGGCGGCTTTTTTTCTTGCTACTCACGTTTTACTTTAATTGATTGTTTTCGTTTGGGAAAATAATGGAGGCTTTAAATTTTTTGGCTTCCTCAAAATCCATTAAAGCATAAGAAACAATGATAACCAAATCGCCCACGGCCACTTTACGAGCTGCCGCACCGTTAAGTCCAATGGTTCCCGATGCCCGCTCGCCTTTAATCACATAAGTAGAAAACCTTTCGCCGTTGGTGATGTTGTAAATGCTCACCTTTTCACCCTCAATAAGGTTTGATGCGTTCATAAGGTCTTCATCAATGGTGATGCTGCCGATGTAATTGAGATTAGCCTCGGTAATGGTAGCACGGTGGATTTTCGATTTTAAAACTTCTATATTCATTGTTCTGTGTGAAAATGGAGCTGCAAAATTACTAATAAAATCTAATATTGTCGATTAATCTTACCTTACCCAGAAAAACGGCAATAAACCCCACTACTCCTTCTGCATCTTTCCAGTTAGAAACAGGCTGCAACAATTGGTCGTCGGCAATCTCAAAATACTCGGGGGTAAATTGTGGTTTATCCGAAAACCGTTCAATCACCCACTGCTTTACTTCATTGGGCGACATGCTGTTTTTTAATTCAACGGCCTGTTTTAAGGTTTGATAAATAAAGGGAGCTATCTTCCTCTCTTCCGGTGTTAATCGTTGATTGCGCGAACTCATGGCCAGCCCGTCGGTTTCGCGAACAATGGGACACGGAACAACGGTTACCGGTATTTTCTCCATCTCCGTGAGCTTTTGAATAATAGCCAGTTGCTGAAAATCCTTTTCGCCGAAATAGGCTTTGTTGGGCTCAATGATGTTAAACAGCCGTTTAACCACCACAGCCACCCCGTTAAAATGCCCGGGCCTGAAAGCTCCTTCCATCACCTGTTCCAGTTTACCGAAATCAAATTTTTCCGTAACCTCTTTTTCGGGATACATCTCTGACACTCCCGGTGCAAAAAGCACATCGCAGCCAACGCTTTCGAGCAGTTGTTTATCTTTTTCCAGGTCTCTCGGATATTTTTCCAGGTCTTCGGGGTTGTTAAACTGAATGGGGTTGACAAAAACGCTTACCACAAGCAGGTCGTTTTCTTTTTTTGCCCGCCGCATCAACTCCAGATGCCCCTCGTGCAACGCACCCATGGTGGGGACAAATCCTGTTGTTTTTCCCTCTCTTTTTTTACCCGAAAGAAACTCCTTTACAGATTGTATCGTATCGAATGTTAACATTATTACTCCTCTTCTTTAATTGATTTTGCCTTTTTAACGATATTCCATAAATCTTTTTCCAGTGTTTTTTTTGGTGTTTCAGTGATACGTCCCAGTTCAACACCATCCTGATAAACAATAAAAACCGGAACTCTTTCGATATTGTATTTACTCAGGTCGGTAATTACAGCTTTCTTTTCACGATTTACGGCAAATATTTTCAGGTTTACCGATGGCAGGCCTGCTTTGTCAATCACTTTCATAAAATGCGGAACCTGCACTTTGCTGTCGCCACACCACTCGCCATAAATAACCACAATATCAACACCGTTAATCTTTTCTTTGAGTTTATTAATAAATAACTCTGAAGGCTGATAACGTTCATACTCGCTGTTATAATAAATTCCGAAATTACCTTCGAGAAAAGCTTTGCGGTTACATGCTCCTACCAGTACATTTCTTTTTAAGGCCGGATCATACACTTCCTGATTCAATTTTTGCGCATATAAGCCCTGCCAGCTTAAAAACATTAACAATGCAACAATTATAATCTTCTTCATCTTTTATTAACTTTACCGGTTTGTTTTTACAAAGTTATATCAATTTTGCATCAAATTACTTTTATTAACACGATGTTTAATATTTTTTAAATCAGGTGAAAAATAACCCCTCAATAAATTTTCGTGAAATTGCTCTGCTGTTTATTGTTTCGGTAACATCATCGTTGTTTGCCTATGCGCTGGTTTATTTCCTTTCAAACCTTACGGCACTCTATTTTGCTTACGATTTTGATATACCTGCACACTTTGATCTTTATAAACTGTATCTCGACAAATCAAATGCACACTGGACGCACGATGCAACCATAACCATCCTGTTATCGCGCCCCATTGCTTCACTGTTCATCGGGATACTGGCTCTTTCAGCCGTATTGTTTATCCGTAAAAAACTGATGAGCTTTTTCTTTTTTCTGCTTTGGGTTAACTTACTGGCATTTAACAGTGCAGCAGGAATATTCGTCGATAATATTATTACCAAATCCGACACTTACGACGTAACAAAATTGATGAATTTTGATATGGGAGTGGTGGTATTGTTAAGCATTGTTGTTGTATATTTTTTATTCCGACTGGGAACCATCAACCTTTATGTGATACAAGCATCTTTTCCGCGTCGTTACTTTGACAATATAAAAAACCGGATGTTGTTTTTATTCACAATCATTATTCTTCCGTGGCTTTTTATGTTTTTGTTGCCACTGTTTAATACTGCTGACAACTATCAGTTTATCACACTACTTAAAAATATTTCCATGATCTTTATACTGGCACCGCTGTTTGTTTCAAAACCTGCCAAAAACAGACTCAACTCCGCGGGAAACCTGTCTGCTGTTTCAAAATACGATGCCATGAACATGATACTTTTTGCGCTGGGTGCCTGGTTGCTTGCCTATTTTATGGTTGACGGGGTTTATCTTTGGGGGTAGTAGTACTGTGATTAGTTTGTTACTGGATGCTGGGTGCTCGTTTGCTGATCGGTTCAAAGTTTGAGGTTTAAAGTTTGGAAGTTTGAGCCGCGAAGGCGCGAGGGAAACCTTTTCGGTCGAACGAAGTGCCCCTTCCACAAGCCCCAACGTCATCCCGAAGGAGGCACGACTGAGGCCTGCCCGAACGTACCGTTCGGTACGGGCGGGGAACTCCTGAGTAGCAGCCTGCCCTTTAGGCAAAAGGGAGTTCGGTCGATTAAAGTAGGGGATTTCTCGGTCGTACCTCCCTCGAAATGACGGGGAAATAAATGAACGTCGTAGTTTTAACTCTAGGCACTCCACACTTTAGGTACTCCACACTTCAAGTACTTTTGATTTTTGATTGCAAATTTTTGATTTTTGATTTGCCTGCCCGTCCGGCAGGCGGGCCTGACGGCTGTTCAAGGTTCAATGTTTGGATGTTCAAAGTTTCAATGAACGACGTAGTTTTAACTCTAGGCACTCCACACTTTAGGCACTCCACACTTCAAGTACTTTTGATTTATGATTTCAAATTTTTGATTTGCCTGCCCGTCTGGCAGGCGGGCCTGCCCTGCCGCAAGCCCCAACGTCAT
>CAYNVN010000160.1:0-3790 GCA_964400655.1 uncultured Lentimicrobiaceae bacterium | reverse complement strand
TTCGGATGCCCTGATGGCAACCTATAAACTTATCTGGGACGACTTTTGCTCGTGGTACCTCGAAATGATTAAACCTCCTTATCAAAAACCATCCGACCAAAAAACCTACGAAGCCACCATACGCTTTTTTGAGGAGTTGATGAAAATCCTTCACCCGTTTATGCCGTTTATTACCGAAGAGATATGGCATTTGCTGGCCGAACGTAAAGAGGGTGACGATATTATTGTAAGCCGTATGCCCGTTTCAAAACCTTACGACCAAAAAATAATTGACGCTTTTACACGGGCCTCCGAAATCATTCTCGGAATCCGTAACGTACGAAAAGATAAAAACATCCCCAACAAAGAAACCATTGAACTTAAAGTTAAATCGGGAGAATCTGCCGATTGTTTGTTTTACCCTGTGGTTGCCAAAATGGGAAATGTTGAAAGCATCGAAATGGTTAACGATCAGCCCTCGGGTGCCGTTACCTTTATTGTAAGGTCGCAGGAGTATTATGTACCGCTGGCAGGCACCATCGACGTGGAGGCCGAACTTGCAAAACTCACCGAAGAGCTAAATTACACCAAAGGTTTTCTTAAATCGGTGGTTAAAAAACTTTCCAACGAACGCTTTGTAAACAACGCACCTGCCGCTGTAGTTGATAAAGAACGCAGGAAACAGGCAGATGCCGAAGCCCGGATAAAAGTACTGGAAGAGCAGATTTCAAACCTTAAGGGATAATGGTTTATGCCTGTCATTGTCAAAAATCCTGAAAAGTTTTTATATCTTATCCCAAACCTTTAACTATCCGCTATGAAAAAACACATACTACTGTTTTCATTATTACTGTTATTGGGATTAGTATCCTGTGAAGGAAACAAAAACAAAAAAGGCTCTTCCGGCAAAAGATATGTTGTTATGCTTTCGCTGGATGGTTTCAGGTGGGATTATCAGGAGATGTACAACACTCCCGTACTCGACTCCATTACAAAAGCAGGCGTTAAAGCCGAATCCATGCAGCCTGTTTTTCCGTCTAAAACTTTTGTTAACCATTACTCTGTTGCTACAGGATTGTATGCCGATCATCATGGTATTGTTTTGAATAACTTTTATGCCAACGACCTGAAAAAAGATTACAACAAAAAAGATAAAAGCACCGTCGGGGAAGGTATTTTTTACGGAGGCGAACCCATGTGGGTTACCGCCAAAAAACAGGGTGTAAAATCAGCCACACTGTTTTGGGTTGGCTCCGAAGCCGATATTATGGGCATGCGCCCGGATTATTGGTTTAAATACAATCAGGAGATGCCTTTTGAAGCAAGAATCGATACTGTTATCAATTGGCTTAAACTGCCTTACGCAAAACGTCCGCACCTGATTATGTGGTATTATCACGAACCCGATTATGTTTCGCATCATTATGGCCCGGCAAGTAACGAAACCAGAGCGGTAGTTGAACAAATTGACAGCTGGCTGGGAGATTTTTTCAAAGAAGCAAAAAAACTTCCTGTTTACGACAGCATTGATTTCATTATTGTATCCGACCACGGAATGACTGCATTATCCTCGGAAAAACAGGTTATACTGGATGATTATATCGACACTTCCGACCTTGTAAGATATGACGGATGGAGCCCCAATTACAATATTCAACCGAAAAAAGATAAAGCGGAAAAAGTTTGGAAAAACCTTACAACCATTCCTCATGTAAAGGTCTGGAAAAAAGGCAGTCTGCCCGAAAGGCTTCATTACGGTAACAATCAGCGGATTTACGATTTTGTTCTGGTTGCCGATCCCGGCTGGAGTGTTTACTGGTCGTGGCAAAACAAAAAAGGGAAAGGAGCGCACGGATACGATAACAGTTTTAAAGATATGCAGGCGGTGTTTTATGCCACCGGACCCGATTTTAAAAAAGGATACCTGCAGCCCGCTTTTCCTAACGTAGATGTTTACCCGCTGGTAATTAAGTTGCTGGGATTGCATCCTGCAAAAAACGACGGTAATATTAACGAGGTATCGGGAATGTTAAAAGAATAATTTTAACCCCTTTTTCGTTCTTAAAAAGTTTTAAAATAAATTTTTAACACAATAAATTATAACGCATTTTTGTTTTAGAAACTAAAAGTTATTTTTGCACCCAAAAAGAAATCATATGGATCTGACTAAAATATTATCAATCTCCGGTAAACCCGGGCTTTACAAAATGGTAGGCGATGCAAAAAACAAGATTATTGTTGAATCGCTGATCGACGGAAAAAGGTATCCCGCCTTTTCACACGATAAAATAAGTTCGTTAAAGGAGATTAGTATTTATACCGAAACCGACGACATTCCTTTGGAAGATGTGCTGATTAACATCTTTAAGGTACAGGAAGGAAAACAGGTTTCCAATCCTAAAAAAATGGCAGCTGCCGACCTGAAAGCACTTTTTGAAAAGGCAGTTCCCGATTATGACAAGGATTCGGTGTACGTTTCAAACATGAAAAGTGTTTTTACCTGGTACAACATTTTGGTTGAAAACAACCTGATTGACCTTGAATCCGACGAAGAAGCGGAGTCCACCGAACCGGACAAGGAAAATACCGACACACCCAAAGAAGATAAATAATGTATAAAAAACTGGTAAGGCCGCTGCTTTTTAATTTCGACCCCGAAAAGGTTCATCATTTGGCCACCGGTTTTTTAAAAACATTATTTTCTGTTCCCGTAATAAACAGCGCCGTAAAAAATTACGCCACCGTAAAAGACAAACGGCTTGAAAAAGAATTGTTCGGACTTAAGTTTGACAATCCTGTTGGAATAGCTGCCGGATTTGATAAAAACGCAGCGTTTTACAACGAACTGGGGAACCTGGGTTTTGGTTTCATCGAAATCGGAACGGTTACACCAAAAGGGCAACCGGGCAACCCCAAGCCAAGGCTTTTCAGATTACCCAAAGATAAGGCACTTATCAACCGTATGGGATTTAATAATGGCGGACTGGATGCAGCCATCAAGAATCTCAAAAACCGCAAAACAAAAGTAATTGTCGGCGGCAACCTCGGTAAAAACACCGCTACTCCCAACAGCGAAGCGGTAGAAGATTATGTTTTGCTGTTCAAAGGCCTTTTTGATTATGTTGACTATTTTACGGTAAATGTGAGCTGTCCGAACATCAGCGATTTGCGCGAACTACAAGATCAGGATGCTTTACTGGAGATATTGAACCGTTTGCAGCAGATCAACCAGAAAAAACCAAAACCGAAACCCATTCTGTTAAAACTCTCTCCCGACCTCAACAACAAACAGCTCGACGAAGTAATCGACATTGTAAAACAGACAGGCATCGACGGTGTGGTAGCGGTTAATACCACAATATCGCGCGAAGGTCTTGCCACAGATAAAGACAGGGTTAAAGCCATAGGTAAAGGCGGATTAAGCGGCAAACCGGTAAAAGACAGAAGTACGGAAATCATCAGGTATCTCGCTGAAAAATCAAACAAAGCCTTCCCCATTATCGGAGTGGGAGGTATTTTTACGCCCGAAGATGCACTTGAGAAACTGAATGCCGGTGCCGACCTGATACAGGTATTTACCGGATTTGTTTACGAGGGCCCGTTTATCGCCCGAAAGATTAACAACTACTTAAGGATTCATCTCAAATCCTAAATTATAATCGTTTACCAGCGTTAATTCGGTGGCCACCGACAGCTTAAGCTCTTTGGTAACCGAATGACGTGCAGCAAGTAATCCCATGGCATCGTCGCCTTTGATATTACTGAATTGGGGTGCCTCTTCCAACATACCCCCCGAAACATTGTTCACTTC
>CAYNVN010000159.1:0-14104 GCA_964400655.1 uncultured Lentimicrobiaceae bacterium | reverse complement strand
AATACGAAGTCCATCTTACCGGAACCAGTGTTGTGTTTTTAAAAGGAACCGACTATCTGGTAAAAAACCTGTTTCAAAGTCTGCTGCTTGCCATAGTGGTAATCACCATGCTGATGGCATTGATTTTTTCATCAACCCGCATGATTAATATTTCGTTAATTCCGAATATTATACATCAGGTTTTAACCGCCGGTATGATGGGATATTTCGGCATATCCATAAAACCATCGACTATTTTAATATTCAGTATTGCCTTGGGAATAAGTGTTGATAACACCATTCATTTTCTTTCTCGATACAGATTACAGCTTAAACACAACAACTGTAAGATTAAAGAATCGGTTTTGCTGGCACTTCAGGAAACGGGTTACAGCATGATTTACTCGGCCATTGTTTTGTTTTTCGGGTTTTCCATGTTTACGCTGTCGTCGTTCGGCGGCACCGAGGCGTTGGGATATCTGGTATCGGTAACCCTTCTTGTGGCACTGTTCTCAAATCTGTTTGTTTTGCCATCACTACTGTTAAGCATTGACAAGTGGCTGCTTACCAAATCGTTTAAAGAGCCGTTCCTTGAGGTATTTGATGAGGAAGAGGATATTGAACTTGACAAACTGATTATTGAAGAACTGGGTGAAAAAGTAACAAACGACAACTTTAAAGAAATATAATTATGAAAGGTATCATACTTGCCGGGGGTTCCGGCACAAGACTGCATCCGCTCACAATTGCGGTTAGCAAACAGCTTATGCCGGTTTATAACAAACCTATGATCTATTACCCGCTCTCTATCTTAATGCTGGCAGGCATCAATGAAATATTGATCATCTCAACACCGCACGATTTGCCCAATTTTAAAACATTATTAGGTGACGGCAAACAGATAGGATGTAAATTTTCGTACGCCGTTCAGGAAATACCCAACGGTTTGGCACAAGCCTTTGTAATTGGCGAAGAATTTATCGGAGACGATAAAGTTGCCCTTATTTTAGGTGATAATATTTTTTACGGAAATCAGCTTCAGCAGCTTCTAATGGAGAGCAGCGACCCCACGGGAGGCATTGTTTTTGCCTACCATGTTAACGATCCCGAACGGTATGGTGTTGTTGAATTTGACGAAAATTACAACGCTGTTTCGATTGAAGAAAAACCTGTTAAACCCAAGTCGAATTATGCCGTTCCCGGCCTATACTTTTACGACAACAGCGTTGTAGAGGTTGCCAAAAACATTGAACCCAGTGCCCGCGGCGAATACGAAATAACGGATGTAAACAAATATTACCTTGAGAAGGGATTATTAAAAGTGGGCGTACTCGACAGAGGTACCGCCTGGCTTGATACCGGCACCTTTAGCTCGCTAATGGAAGCCTCACAGTTTGTAAGCATTATTGAAAACCGGCAGGGGCTTAAAGTGGGATGTATTGAAGAGGTTGCCTACCGAAAAGGTTTCATCAACAAAGAGCAGTTGCATAAAATTGCCCGGCCTCTTGTAAAAAGCGGATACGGTCAATATTTACTTGATTTATAAGTTATAACGCACATGCAGTCAATTCCCGAATTATTAACAAAGTTTGAAAAAGCTCTTTACGAGCAACAGATTAAAGACTTTCCCAGGCAGCTTTATGCCCCCATTAAATACACCCTTGAACTGGGAGGTAAACGCATACGCCCCATTTTGGTTTTAATGGGCTGTAATCTCTTTAATGATGATATCAGCGCTGCCATGCCACAGGCCATTGCCATTGAGTTTTTCCACAACTTCACGCTCATCCACGACGACATTATGGATGATGCTCCGGTAAGAAGAGGCAAACCCACCGTTTATAAAAAATGGAACGGCAACACGGCCATTTTGTCGGGCGACACCCTATTTGCCATGGCTTACCAGTATGCACAAAAAGCCGACCCCGATATTTTGGGCGATGTGCTTTCGGTATTCAGTCAAACGGCCGTTGAAGTATGCGAAGGCCAGCAGCTGGACCTCGATTTTGAAGAAAGAAATGATGTTACGGTTAACGAATATCTGGAAATGATCAGACTAAAAACAGGTGTTCTTCTGGCGGCAAGCCTTAAAATCGGTGCCATCATCGGAAGAGGCCCTAAAGAGGATGTTGAGAATCTTTATAAAATGGGTGAAGCCATCGGCATGGGGTTTCAGCTTGAAGATGACTATTTGGATACTTTCGGCGATGAAAAAGTTTTCGGAAAGAAAACCGGCGGCGACATTGTTACCAATAAAAAAACCTACCTCTATTTAAGAGCACTGGAAAAGGCCGACAAAGCCACAAAGCAAAAGCTGATTGATATTTACTCGAATCGCACGGCCAATGCAGCGGAAAAAATTGATACGGTAAAAGATATTTTCAGACAACTTAATGTAGATGAAGATTCTAAACTTCTTATTGATGAATATTTTAACGAAGGGATAGACTACCTTAACAAAATAAGCATCTCGGAAGATAAAAAAGCCATTTTAACCAGTGTGGCCAGAAGCATGGTTAAACGAAACAAATAGAACCTTTGTTTTAACCGGCGGTCTTCATATTTTCCAATTCATCACTCAGCAATTCCCACTGCTGCATCAAAGCGGCTATTTTCTCCTCAACATCGTTGTGTTGCCTGTATAATGCACCGGATTGTATTTCCTGTTTATACGAGTCGGGGTCGGCCAGCTTTTTATTGATGTCGGAAAGTGTTAGTTCCAGTGCTTCAATCTCCTTTTCGACAGCAACAATTTTATTGTTTAGTTTACGTATTTCACGTTCCAGCTGCTTTCGTCGTTCATATTTTAATTTATTATCCGAAACGGCGGTTTCCTGCTTTTTAACCGCAGCCTCTTTTCGTTCCAGCTCCTGCAGGGTTTCCAGTTTACGCTGTCGCAAATATTCCGAAATATCGCCAAGATGTTCGCGTATGGAATGGTCTTTAAACTCGTACACCTTAGAGGTAAGTCCCTGTAAAAAATCGCGGTCGTGCGAAACAATAACGGCACTTCCCTGATAGGTTAACAAAGCCCGTTTTAAAATATCTTTCGAAAGGATGTCCAAGTGGTTGGTAGGCTCATCCAGCACCAACAAATTGCTTGGAGTTAACAACAGTTTTGCCAGTGCCAGCCTCGACTTTTCACCACCCGAAAGCACCTTTACCTTTTTGTCCACATCCTCACCCTGAAACAGAAACGAACCCAAAATGGTTTTTAACCTGGTTCTGATATCGCCAACAGCAACGTTGTCCACCTCTTCGAATACCGTATTATCCGGATTTAACATTTCAAGCTGATCCTGGGTGTAATAGGCCGTAATAACATTATGCCCCGTTTTTACCTCACCGTCAAAATCCGTTAAGCCAAGTATCATTTTTACCAGTGTGGTTTTACCCTCACCGTTTCTGCCCACAAAAGCCACCTTTTCACCTTTAAGCAGTTGCAGATTTATGTTTTTTAAAACCAGTTTATCTCCGTAATATTTGACAGCATCCTTCACCTCTACGGTAACTTTACCACTGTGTGGAGCGGGAGGAAACGAAAACCGGATAGACTTGTTATCCAAGTCGTCAACCTCCACCCTGTCCATTTTCTCCAGTTGCTTAATGCGCGACTGAACCTGTTTTGCTTTGGTGGCCTTATAACGGAATCGCTCAATAAAATCCTCAATCTCCTTTATCTCGCGTTGCTGATTGGTAAAAGCAGCTTTTTGATGCTGCAGGCGCTCATCCCTCAGTTGAATATATTTAGTATAAGAAACCTTATAATCGTATATTTTTCCATTGTTGATTTCAAGTGTCCGGTTGGTAATATTATCTAAAAAAGCACGATCGTGCGAAACCAGCATCACCGATCCCTTATAATTCATCAAAAAGCTTTCGAGCCAACGGATGGATTCAATATCGAGATGGTTGGTAGGTTCATCCAGCAGGAGCAACTCCGGCCTTAACAGCAACAGCTTTCCAAGCTCCACACGCATTTGCCAGCCAATACTGAATGTGTTGACGGGTTTAAAAAATTCCTCGTTTTTAAAACCAAGACCCGCTAAAATTTTCTCAGCCTCACCTCTCAATTTTTCAGGTTGATACAACTGAAGCCGCTCATTGAGGTGATTGTATTTTTCAATCAGCTTTGCATACGAAGCCGATTCGTAATCCTCTCGTTCGGCAATTGTTTGCTCAAGCCGTAACAGCTCCCCCTGCCACTCTTTTAAAAAAGAGAGCGCATTCATCATCTCTTCAATCACCGGCTCGATTCCGGTTACCTCTTTCTCCTGCGACAAATAGCCAATGGTAACGCCATCCGGAACAACCACCGAACCGGCATCTGAACCAATTTCACCGGTGATGATTCTCAGCAGGGTAGTTTTCCCCGATCCGTTTTTTCCGGCCAATCCAATACGATCGCCGGGATTGATATTAAAACTGACATCGCTGAAAAGGGGTGTGCCTCCAAACTCTTTCCGAATACCGTTAACTGAAATCATGCTTCGTTTTTAAGAAGCACAAAAATAGATTAAAAAGTGTTTCAGTCTGTCAGTTTAAACAACCTGACAGACTGAAGTTAAAGCATTATCTCACCACCACAAAGCGTTTAAACACCTCATGGGTTCCGGTTTTTATTTTGGCAATGTAAACTCCGGCATGGAAAGTTGCCGTATTCAGCACAAACTTATTTTGCTTGTTTACGGTTTGATTAAAAACTGTTTTTCCGCTGTAACTATAAACCGTAATCCGGGTAATTGTTTCTGAGGAAATAATGTTTAACAGGTTATCAGCCGGGTTAGGATAAACGGCAATTTCTTCCTTTTTAAATTCCTCAACATCGGTAATAAAAACAGTTACAAAATCCTCATCGGGATTGATATCGGAACGGGCAAAATCCGATTCGCAGCTGTCTGCATTATCAACCCAGACAGCAGAAACCTTATACCAATATGATTGCTGCGGTTCAACATTAGGATATTTATCTTCAAAACAGTATGACAAAACACCTCCTTCAAAAGGCAAATCAGAGTAAAACTTATAACTTCCCTCCTGCCCTGTTTTGCTACGGTAAATTTTAAATCCGGAAAGTTCCGAATCTTTTGACGATTTATGGTAATTGCCTGACTGTTTACCTACCGCTCCCTGCACAAGTGATTTATCAGCAGTATGATAAACAAAATCATCCGGAATCGGTTTAAGCGGAGCAACTCCCTCTGGTAACAATTCGATACGTGCTGCAATATTCCAGTTGTAATTCAAACCAAAATCCGACAGATTATCCCAGTTTATTCCATCGGTAGTAATTTTATTGCCGTAACCAACTACCGCCGGGCCTGCATCACAACCAACAGGAAATTTACCGTATTGCTGACCAACAATGGTATAACCCACCCACAACTCTTCAGAAATATCGATAGGTACCGGCGTATTAAGCACCACCGTATTCCATTGATTTGCATTAATCATGCCGGTTACATACTGTTCGTAAATCAAATCAGCAGCATTTGTTCCTTTCCATATTCTTACGATAATATCATCAAAGTCGTCATCGCCCATAAAAAAGTTCACTTTTGTAATACAATTATTATCGAGTCCTGCGAGTTGGTCAGGTTCCCAACGGGCTGCCACCGAAAAGTCTCCGCCATCGTTTAAACCGATTGTGGTAAAGTTTTCTCCATTATCCCAAAACAACCACAACTGACAGACAGGTACATCGGGGGCTTCCCAGCAAATTTTTGCAGCAAACTTATCCTCCCCGCCGTTACTATACCAAACATACTTACCTGTTAAACTTTCGGGCGGTTTACATTTATAATATACCCTGATGTTATCAACATACCACACGGCATCCAAAGGATTGTTTCCTACAGCCGCAAATCGTATTCTGAAAATATTTCCTATAGCCTGACCGGTAATATCCAAATGATAAGTTCCTTCATCAAACCCGATACTACCGGTATTTGTTATTGTGGTCAGAGCGGTCCAAACATTACCATTATAAATTTCAACCTTTAACTTTTCGTTACCCGATAATGAAAGGTCATCCAGCCGCAGGTCAAAATCAAGATAAACAAGTTTATTAAATAGTTTATCTCCCCTGAAAGGTACCGACGATAATGCGACCATATAATTACTGCCGAGCGTTGAGTCGCCTGCAAACATAGCCGAAGGTACATCATTACCGATTTCATTGTTTATTTTCCAGTAAACAGTATCTGTCACCCATTTATTGTAATTAAAGTCCGGTATTTCCCATTTTTCTTCAAAGGGCAGGTCAAAACCCCATTTAACCCATACAGAATCGGAACTTAACGGGCCGGATTCACCATTTTGGCCTGGATATCCATAGGAATCCAAATTGTACAATGCCGTTATTTTATAATTGTATTTTCCCGGGAGGTTATCCATATCCAAATATTCAATAACCTCATCGGGTTGCTGACCCTGATAGGGAATATTACTTAAACTATCTCCGTTGCGGTAAATTGTAAAGGAGAGCAGTCCGTTGGGAATTGCCTGAATTGTGTTATCAAAAGGAGGATTCCATTTAAGCAAAACATCATCGGTATTTTCGGTATAATCAACAACGAGATTTCGGGGAGGGTACAGATAACCCGACTGCCATGAATATTCGACCTTTTCGGACATGCCACACGAATAACCGGCACGAACCGCTGCTGTATAATAATTACCGAACTCAAGGTCTTCAAACAGATAGGTTCGTTGGTCAGGCGGCAATACGTCAATCTGATAACCATCAAGATAAACAAGATAGTTTTTAATTACAGCCGGATCGCTTGTTATCTGAACATTATCTACTGCCCAGCCTCCTGTCCAGGCATTACCGTCTGTAAAAACAAAAGCAAGCATTACATTTCCCAATCCGTTTGCTCCCGACAGTGCAGAAAGATCAACATACTCTTTCTCCCACATCATTGAAGGGATTATATTTTTAATATCAGTCCATGTAACTCCCGAGTCAACAGAATACTCAATAGCAGATACACCGCCATACAATGCATCAAAGAAACGGTCAAACGTCATTAAAAAATTCTCATCCTCCCTTAAATCGAGTTCAGGAGTAATTAAATAATCAACAGGCATATCAACACAACCGGTAGATCCTAAATCATCGTTGATTAGCGCGTAATAACCTTCCCAGGGAGGCATCACCCACGTTCCAAAAAGTTCATCAGGCCCTGCACGATGCCAATGGACAAACGGACAAGGACCTGTAGAAGCCTGCCACCCCTCAGGGGGAAATAGTGTATCTTCAAACGTTTCCAATGGTAAAGCGGTAACTAATGGTTCATCCCACGTGGCAACGGAAGTAACGGAATCAACAAACAGGTTACGGGCCGGGAAAGCATTTTCCTGAATGGCCACATTGGTTGTATAATCATCGTCAATTATAATATCATGCAGGATTACTGCCTGATAGCCTATTTTAAACACTTTGATGTTGTAAATCCCTTTTATTACACTGTCGAACAGCGCCACCCCGTTTGTATCGCTAAGCACCTGTATAACATCATAAGGGTAATCATGTCCGGTAAGGGTTACAAAAGCACTGTCGGCCGGTTTACCGCCACAATGGGTAACATTAACCGTTGCAACAACATCTTTTCCCGATTGTATAATATTTGAATAGGAGCAATCGGAAACGGTATCGTTGTATCCGGTTTTCACGCAGTAATCGTACCAACCTTCCGTGAAGGTGCCGTATCCCGCATCCGTAAAACTTGTATCTATCGTATTACCGAGTAACAACCGGGTTCCGTATCCTTCTTGCGGGTATTCACCTACGTTGGGATCAAACTGCGAAATACGCCAAACCTGATAATTATTAAAACCGGAAACAGCATAATTAATTGGGCCGCGCGTAAAGGCTCTTATCATCATACCCTGTACCAGACTCAGCCCCCAGCTTGTATTGGCAAGCCTGTAATAAGAACGGTTATTGGCAGCATTGTCTTCATCTATCCCAACCGGAACAGCATTTACACCGCTGTTCACCTGCCATACTGCAAGAAAAAAATCACCCGTTTCGATTATCGTGTTAAACCTCCCCGAAAAATCGATCCAACCAAAACTGTTTATGCTAATGTTGGCCGTATCAATAATAACACCCGGCATTCCTACCGAATCTACATTCAGTATTCCAACAATGATTTCGCTACCGTAAAATCCGGTTTTATTGGAAGTTTCAGTTCCTTTTCCAACATAAAGCATTCCTCCGGTTATTGTAGCGGGATAAGTATCGGGGGTAAACCTTACTGCTATGGCCGACCCTTCAGCATTGAACAAGAAAAAATCTTCGGCTTCGCTATCGTCATAAACAATCTGTCCGGAACCTGTTGGCATATTCCAGTTAACATGGCACACTCCCGCATTTTCATCTACCTCTGCCAAAACCTCTCCGGAAGGATAAAGCTCAACACAAAGTTGATTGTCAGCCGATAACGAATCTCCCGCTGTTAAGGTTACCGTATCGATGGTATCGGATTGATATCCGGCTCTCGAAAAAACAAGCATATAATCACCTTCGTCTGCCAACAATCTGTACTGACCATTAATATCACTATAGGTTGTAAAGATTGAACTGTCGTTAAGATTATTTGCCTGAATTTTTACATTAAGCAGATTGGAAGCATTGAAACAATCGTTTACCGTTCCGAAAACCACCGAAGGTGTTGACACGTTCATTTGAGCATATAACGTATCATCAGGATTGGTTTTGTTAGTAGTAATCGGTAAATCCGTTAAATAATCACCATTGCTATAATCAGATGCATTAGTAGTGATATAAACCGTTACGGAAGTATTTCCTTGTAATCGTCCGTTAAAAGGTATTACCGAAGTAACAAAATCCTTTGTGTAATCGGGGTTATCAAAACCGGTAAACTCAAAATACAGTTCTCCGTCACCCGGATTGCTTATTACGGTACTTGTTACAGAAAAGTCACCGGCCCAGGTATTGCTTGCGGCAGTATCGGGTTCAAATGAAAGCTCAGGTTCTATCCATGTAATGTCAACAGGTCCTCTTTTTATTCCATTTCCTTCGTTATACACCGGCACAACTTCATAGGAGTAGGAACCAAATTGGGGTAATGAATCGTAAAAAACAGTATATTGGGTTGTAGCAATGGGTGCTCCGTTGCGCTTTATAAGATAATGCTGTAGCACAACAGGACTGAACTCCTTTAACCGCCATTTCAGCTTAACTACCCCAAAAGCTTCATCATAAAAATAAACCATAAAGTTGATCACTTTCCCCAAGGTATCACCAAACACAGCCATGGTAACAGGAACCACCAGCGTATCAGAGTCGGGTGTAAATATAAAATGAATCTCACCGGTAAGGGTATCACCGGAAGATAAAAATTCTGCGTTAAGATTGACGTTAAGCTGTATATTTTCAGCAGGTTGTAATGTTCCTTCCGTTATATCAAGCGAAAGCCATGTACCAGCATCTGTTAACTCTGCATTCCAGTCAACAGCATCGCTACCGTTATTGGTAAGGGTTAATCCCGTATCATAAACCTCATTGGGATTTAAGGTCTCATCAATTTGAGCAGGAGTAGCTGTAACATTACTTTTGTTTTGGGCTGACAACAAACCCAGATAGAAAACAGCAAATAAAGCAAAAAGTATGGTTTTTTTCATAAGGATTAATATTGACGGTTTTCTTCCCTGCAAATATTCTTTCCGGGCACTTCCAAAGTTAATACTTTTTTACCAGTCAGGCTAAAATATTACCTCACCACCACAAAGCGTTTAAACACCTCTTGGGTTCCGGTTTTTATTTTGGCAATGTAAACTCCGGCATGGAAAGTTGCCGTATTCAGCACAAACTTATTTTGCTTGTTTATGGTTTGATTAAAGACTGCTTTTCCGCTGTAATTATAAACTGTAATCCGGGTAATTGTTTCTGAAGAAATAATATTTAACAGGTTATCAGCCGGGTTAGGATAAACGGCAGTTTCTTCCTTTTTAAATTCCTCAACATCGGTAATAAAAACAGTTACAAAATCCTCATCGGGCATCAACTTTGAATTGGCAAAAGGCGATTCACATCCATCGGTTTCGCTGTTCCGTAAAGCACTCACTTTATACCAATAGGAAGTTTGAGGCTGAACATTTGGTTCATGGTCGAAATAACAATACTTATCTCTGGCCGCCACGTAAGGAACCGTGGCATATTCGACATAAGTTCCTTCCTCACCTGTTTCGCTACGGTAAACCCTGAAACCTTCTAAATCGCGGTTAAACGAAGCTGAAGCTGTTTCACCATTCTGATTGATATTGCCCAATACCGGAGTTGATCTGTATGAACAGGAAACAGTATCATCTTCCTGCAACGGTAATGGTTCAGGCTGATAGCTGAGTGGTTCAACCAACGCCTGTATGTTCCAGTTATAATTCAAACCTAAGTCGGAAAGATTATCCCAGGTTCCTCCTTCCGAAATTTTGTCACCATATCCGGTAATGGCAGGCCCCTTATCCGAACCTGCGGTAAATATTCCTGCCACTGCACCATAAATGGTATAACCTACCCATAACTCTTTATCAGATTCTATTTCTACCGGGGTATTAAGCCAAATCATATTCCAGCTGTTTTCTTTCAAATCGGAAGAAACATTTTGCCGGTAAACCAATTCCGAAGCACTGGTATCTTTCCAAACCTTTAACACAAGGCTGTCGTAACCCAATGATAAAGTATAAAAGTTAACAGCTGTCAGATAATCGCCGTTATACTGATCAAGCATTCCGGCATCCCAGCGGATAGCCGCACTAAAGCCCAAACAGGCAGCTACTGCCGTGAAATTCTGTCCATTATCCCAATAAATCCAATCGGAATTGAAGTATGGGTAATCGGGAGCTTCCCAACAAAGTTGAACACCATAATTACCACCCTGTTTCCAAACATATGCTCCTTCAAGATTTTTGGGCGGATCACAAGTACGATAAATATTGATGTTATCAACGTACCACGATTGAATATGCGAGCTGTTTTGTCCGGTGGCTTTAAATCTCACCCTGAAAGTATTATCTTTTATATACCTTGTTATCTCAATATGGTTAAATCCTTCTTCAAAGTCAAAACTGCCGTTGTTAGCCACCTCTCCAACCTGATGCCAACCGTTACCATCAAACACCTCTATTGTAAGGCGTTCTTCGCCTGTCTGGTTCAAATCATCCAGTTTCAAATTAAAATCGAGCCAAAAGCTGCCTTCTGATAAACTGTCAACCCTGAAAGGACTGGATATCAATGAAGATTCATAACCATTCTCCCAATTCGGCATATTTTTAAACTCCGCCGAAGGAGCTCCATCACCGGTAGAATTATTAATTACCCAGTTTGGAGTATCTGACATCCATTGATTGGCTTCAAAATTGCCTGAGTTCCACTCCTCGGTAAAGGGTAGGGATTTACCCCAAATAACAACTACCGTATCTTCATTACCGAAACAGGATTCTCCGATGTTACCCGGATATCCGAACCTGGTAAGATCGTACAATGCCGAAACCTTATAAATATAAGTTCCCGGCTGAACCGTAAAATCGTCAAACTCCGGTTGGTAAGGAGGTTGCTCACCTTCGTAAGGAATGTTTACCATCAGGTTGCCATTGCGATAAACATTAAAGGAAAGCAATCCATCGGGCACAGTTTGGGCATCCGGAGAAGGCATGGCTATTGTTCCGAACTGCGTACCTGCCGGCCCTATAACTCCTATAAATGAAGAGATGCCGGTTGTCAGGTCAACTGAACGGTATTCAGCCTGGCCTGTTCCATCATTATAAACCGACATCACAACCATATCATTAAGATGATCGTAACCTAATCCCTGTCCATAACCGGCAGAAAGACCGATATCGCCGATTACCGTAGCTGCTGCCGTTTCCTTATCAATCATATAGAAGGTATTCTCTCCTTTATTACAACCGTACAGGCTGCTATCGCCGGCAAATGTGATACCTATAAGATTATTAATGGAAGTGCTACCCACAAAAGAGGTAGATAAGTCACTAAAATCAATGGTATAAAGGTCTCCATTCCCTAAGGATAGATAATAAATTCCTGTACTATAATCCAGTGCCATACCGGTTACCCCGGATAATCCGCAGTTTCCAAGTGAAGTAACAACAACCGAGTCATCAACTTTTACCTCATCAACCATTCCGGCGTTATCTACAAAATACATAGTATCATCAGTACCAATTTTAAATTCACCAGCATCGACAAAATTACCGGCGGTATAAGCTACAATAGGAGTTAAAACAGTAGTGTTGTCCGGCTTAAAGGATGAATACATATTTTCTTTATTGTTAATACCATAAACAGTACCTTCATTTCCCTTTGCCGGGAGGTCCCACAACAATGGTACTACGGCAGTATTATAAACATACTCATCCCTTACATTACGCGGTGGATACAAATAAGCAGATTGCCATTGATAAGAAACATTCGCTGATGCTCCACAATCATTTTTTGTAAACATCCTCATCATATATGTTTCTCCGTAAACAAGGTCGTTAAAGCAATAAGAAGTTGCCCCGGGCGGCAAAATTATATCACCGGTAACATTGTAAAGCATCAGGTTATATTCTGTAACATGTGCTGTATCATTACTATATATTTCCACATTATCAACAGCCCATCCGTCGTACAAAGGGCCGCTTCCGGCAGTAAAATAAAAAGCAATCTTTACGTTTTTAAGTCCCTCTTCGCCCGACAAAGCACTCAAATCAACTGATTGTTTTTTCCAGACTGTATCAGGTTCAAGCTGCTCCAACAAATTCCAGGTAACCCCATTATCCACTGAGTACTCGACGGTTGCCACACCTCCATAAAAAGAATCGAAATAGCTGTCAAAATAAAGCACAAAGTCATCACTCTCCCGTAAATCAAGTTCCGGAGTAATAAGAAAATCGTAAGTACCTCCCTGTGATGAATAATCGTGATTAACCACTGCATAATGATCCGGCCATTCAGGAATCTGCCAGTTGGTGAACAAGCTGTCGTCAGTTGAGGATTTATACCATCCTTCTCCGTCAGAGTCCAGACTCCAGTCTCCGGTACTTATGGGAGGGAAAGAGAGCTCTTCAAAATTTGTAATTACCAAAGGAGAAATAAGCGGCGGGTCCCATGTGGCTATTGATGTTTTCGGATCAACATAAAGGTTTCGCACAGGATAAGCCTTTTTCGGTAACTGAAACGTTGCAGTATAACCCTGCTGAACATGTTGTGAAAAATAGGTTTCGCTTTTGTATCCAGGCTTATCGGCAGTTATATCATAGGTTCCCTCTGCCACGCTGTCAAATAGCGCAATTCCGTTTTCATCGCTAACCTCTGTGTAGATATTAAAAGGGGCCTCTGTACTAACCATCTGTATGGTTACTCCTGTCAACAAATTTGAGTAATAACACTGGTTTGTATAAATGGTAACGGTTATATAATTACGAGAATTATTTTCGAAGTTTTCATTTATATGCCCTTTAAGTGTGCTTTGAAAGAAGATAAGTAATAAGAAAAAATAAAATTGTTTCATGACTTTAATTTTTAAGATATGATTGTCGGTTCACTGTAGCAGTATAATTTAATGACAAGAAATCAGATTATTATGCTAAACATGTTAGTATAATAATTCTGTTCATTTTTAAAATACATCAAAGTATAGTCTTAAAGCATTTCTCTCAAACAACATTAAACCGGATAGATTATTACCTTTTTCTTCTTTAGGCCACACTATGCGATTTTCAAATAAACTTCAGGCCCGTCAAAATAAAAGAATAAATGCATTACCGATATTTCCTTATTACAACAAAATAGCAGCCGCTCCAAACCCTCTAACTTTCTGACTGTAACAAAGGTAAAAAAAATATTATCAATTAGCAATTTTAATTACAAAAAACAAAAAAAGGGCTAACCCTTACGGATTAGCCCTTTTTTATTATTATCAGCAGTGTGTGATAATAATCAGATTTGAGTATGTGCTATTTGGTAATCACAACGCGTTTGTTGGTGGTTCCGTTTGCAGTCTCAATCTTGATTACATATACTCCTGCTTCGTAGTTGGCAGTGTTCAAATGTACCGAGGTAGATCCATTTACTGACTCCTGATAAACTACCTGT
>CAYNVN010000158.1:0-5488 GCA_964400655.1 uncultured Lentimicrobiaceae bacterium | reverse complement strand
TGGGGTTATGCGGGTAGGGCGGGCAAATCAAAAATCAAAAATCTCCAACCAAAAATTCCCAATCAAAATTCCAAAACGACTTCGTTCATTCATATTACCCCGTCATTTCGAGGGAGGAACGACCGAGACCCGCCCGAACGTACCGTTCGGTACGGGCGGGAATCCCCTGCTATTGATGACAGGGCTCCCTTTTTGTCCTAAGCGCAGGCCAGCACTCAGGAGTTCCCTCAGTCGTGCCTCCTTCGGGATGACGTTGGGGCTTGTGGGAGGGGTAACGAGCAACAAGTAACGAGTTTATCCTCAAACTTTCAAACTTTGAACCGACCAGCACCAAGCATTAAGCAACCCCGCCCGTACCTTCCGGTACATTCGGGCAGGCAACAACAAGTTAAACCTCTCAACCAAAAAAAAACGCCCCAATAACATCGCCCAACGCGCTCCCCGCCCTTTACGCAACCCATTTTATCCTCAAACTGTCAATAAGATGCAGTTATTTATTATTACTTTTGCAGTCCAAAACCAGAACAATCATGCGGAAATTTTCTTTCTTACCAATAGTAATCATCTTTACTGTTGCCCTTTTTTCATTCCAACAAGCCAGAGCCCAGTTTAATTTTACCGTAGTGCAAGCCACTTCGGATGATGAAGTTATCGCCTGGGTTGATACCATCTTTTTGGCAGGTGTGGATGATCAGGCCATTAGTAATATTGAATTTCATGGCGATTATAAATCGGTTGGAAGATTTACCGGTGGATTTTTTCTTGGTTTTACTACTCCGGAGGGAATAGTAATGACTTCAGGATATGCAGGGGATGTAGATGAATCAAATGTATGTAATTCAGGTGCAAATGCAAACGTTAATAATAATGGTGTTGAAGGAGATCCGGATTTATATAAAGCGGCAAGTAATACCTCTTCACATGATGGCTGTATCATTGAATTTAATTTTAAACCTACAGCTGACACCGTAAGGTTTTCCTATGTTTTTGCCTCTGAAGAATACCATGATTATGTTACGGCATCCTTTAATGATGTTTTCGGCTTTTTTCTCAGTTCAAACAATCCGGATGACAGTTTGGGGCCATATTCAAACAATTCAAAAAACATAGCCATTATCCCCGGAACCAGTTTGCCGGTTACCATTCATAACGTTAATTTCGGTGGAGGAGGACAAACATGCACGGGAAAACCATCGGGTTGTGTACATTGTGAGTTTCTAAAAGACAATAGCCAATCATCCGATCCCAACTTTAACAGATTTGTTTATGATGCACTTACTACGGCACTGGTTGCAAAGAGTTCTGTTCAACAGTGTCAGTGGTATCACATTAAACTAGCCGTAGGCGATGCCGGTGACTCAGCTTTCGATACCGGCGTACTCCTTGAAAAGGGTAGCTTTAACCCCGGTAATGTTATTGAAGAAACGGAATTTGACCACCCCACCGTTGACTCATTGATTTACGAAAGTTGTAACAACCATCTTGCTATCCTCTATTTCAGAATTGCCGAGCCCATGGGATACCCGTACACCTTTCCTTTTGAGGTGGGCGGAACGGCAACAAGAGATGTGGACTACAGCCTTTATACAACTTGTGTTACACACTCCGATTCTGTTTACATCCCTGTGGGTTCTTTATACGATTCGCTAATCATTCGCCCCTATGCAGATGCTGAAGCTGAAGGCAAAGAAGATATACAAATCATTTTCAGCTCTCAAATGTGCAACTCTTTTGCCACTGAAAAAGATACTACCATTGTAATAATTTCCGACAATCCGCCTTTCCCCGATACTTCCAGATATTACTTTACCAAATGCGAAGATACACTTTACCTTACCTTTACCGATATCGCCGGAGGTGTTCCGCCTTACACTTACGACTGGTACCAACAAGGCTCTTCCGACCCCAGCCTGCAATATGTTATTACAGGTGCCGATTCGGCAATGGTTCCCTGTTTGCTTTATGATACTTGCGGACATCAATCCTATAACGAGGCTTATGTTATTGTTCCGGATATTCAGGTAACGGCAGGCCCCGACAAGGAGATGTGTAATGAACCTTCGGTAGTACTGGAAGGTGCCTCGGAAGAAGCACAACACTTTCTCTGGAACTCAAACCCAACCGACCCAAGCCTTGCGGGACAGGAAAACATACCGCAACCTGTCGTCAGTCCGACAACCACAACCGAATATATTCTTAATGCCAGCGATAACTGTACCCATAACAACAGCGATACAACCATGGTGTTAATGAACGGAGCCGTAGCCGATGCAGGCCCGGATCAGGAAATATGTGTTGGAGACACCGTTATCCTTTCCTGTAGCGATGCCGCTACTTTCCAGTGGACGGCTTCACCACCCGACCCTTCACTTACCGTAAACGGTCAGGATACCCTGCAAACGGTAACCGTCACTCCTCAGCAAAATACAACCTATTCCGTAAGTATTGTAAACGACTGTGGCTATACTGCCAGCGATGATGTTGCGGTTGTTGTAAACGCTTTACCCAATGCCGATGCCGGAAACGACGGAGATGTGTGCAAAGGCCTCTCTTTCCAGCTTCAGGCTTCGGGAGGTACCGAATATGTTTGGTCGTCCGTTCCTTACGACACCTCTTTATTTACCAACGGACAGGATTCGCTCCCCAACCCTACCGTTACCCCAAACCAGCAAACACAATACACCTATATAGTAATGGTAACCGACAATCACGGTTGTGTGGCCGAAGATTCCATGAAACTGTTTGTAAAACCGGTACCTGAAGTTGATGTGTCCGGCACGAAAGACACTGTTTGTTATGGTGAGCAGGTTACCGTTGATGCCGTTGGCAGTGATATTTCCACAACTTGGAGTGCCAATCCTGCCGACCCGTCGCTTGCAGGTCAGGAAAACAACTTATCAATAACGGTTTCGCCGCTGGTAACCACTACTTATACCTTGTCGGCCGTTGCCACCGGGTTTGATTGTCCGGCCACCATAACCAAAACCATTGTGGTGATACCGCAACTGCTGGCCGATTTCCAAACCGAAGGCCCAAAAGTATGTCAAAACGCACCTTTCCAGGTAATTTATACGGGAAATGCGTCTTCCAATGCAACCTATACCTGGGATTTTGCCGACGGACAGATTAACACCGGTTCGGGAGCCGGCCCCATTGATGTTCAATGGGCTGTCACCGGAACAAAAAACATCACTTTAACCGTTGAAGAATCGGGATGTGCCAGCAATACAGAGCAACAAACCGTTGAGGTAATGCCGACACCCATAGTGGGTTTTACGGCCGAACCTGTTGAAGGATGCGAACCCTTAAAAGTTGATTTCACCGATACATCCACCAATACCAGCGGTTTTGTGAGCTATGAATGGAATTTCCAAAACTATGGAACCAGCACTTCGCCAAATCCCACCGTTACCTTCGATAAAGAAGGCGATTATACCGTATCACTTGCCGTAACCAGCGACGGCGATTGCCGTTCATCGGTTGAACGTACCGCGTTAATCAAAGTATTTGACACTCCCGAGGCGGCTTTTACGGCCAACCCCGAAGAAACAATCCTGAAAGAGGCCACCATCAGCTTTACCAATGGTTCAACCGGTAACGATCCGTTAAATTATGAATGGGATTTTCAGGACGGCCAAACATCGAACGATGCAAATCCTGTACACACTTACCAGGAAACAGGCACGTATAATGTAACCTTAACCGTGGTAACAAATCATACTTGTGAAGACACCTGTTCGTACGAAATAACGGTTTATCCCGACTTTGCCGTATTTGTCCCCAATGCCTTTACACCCAACGGCGACGGACTTAACGACACCTTTAAAGTAACCGGATTTGGTGTTAACAAATATCTGCTTCAGATCTATTCAAAATGGGGTAAACTAATCTACGAATCGAACAACCTGGAAGACGAATGGGATGCAGCCGATGTGCCGGGCGGCACCTATGTATATGTTATTCATGCCACCACGCTGCTGGACGAACCCATTGAAGAAAAAGGAACGGTAACCGTAGTTAAATAGCGCATCTGAACGCAGGAAAGGTATATGCAACGACAGATGACACACCTTCTGCTGAATGGAAAATGCCAATATGAACCGGTAAAGTTGTTCCCTGTTTTGAAATCTTCTTTTTTTCAACAAAATAGTGTTGATTTTTTTGCAGTTACAAAAAAGGTTTCTATCTTTGCACCCCGATTTTCATCCAGGCAATCAAAATGCTTAGAAAACAATTAATTAGATGAACACATTAAGTTATAAGACGGTTAGCGCAAACAAAGAAACGGTCAATAAAGAATGGATATTGATCGATGCGGAAAACGAAGTTTTAGGAAGACTTGCCTCTGTTGCCGCCAAATTCCTTCGCGGAAAATATAAAACCAATTTCACCCCTCACGTTGACTGTGGTGATAATGTAATTATCATTAACGCCGACAAAATCAGGCTTACAGGTAACAAGTGGGATCAGAAGAAGTATATTCGTCACACCGGTTATCCGGGCGGACAGCGAATTACGGGTGCTGCCGAATTAATGGCAAAAAAACCTGCCGCTATGGTAGAAAAAGCCATTAAAGGTATGCTTCCTAAAAACAAACTGGGCAGTGCATTGTTCAGAAATCTGCATGTATTTGCCGGTTCGGAACATATTCACGAAGCTCAAAAGCCCAAGAAAATAAATTTAAAATCAATTAGATAAGTCAAGAGATGGAAGTTGTAAACACATTAGGAAGAAGAAAAACCGCTATTGCCAGAATTTACCTTTCGGAAGGTGACGGCAAAATTGTTGTTAACAAACGCGACTACAAAGAGTATTTCACAACAGGCACCTTGCAATACATTGTTGAACAGCCTTTCCTGCTTACCGATACTGTTGGCAAATACAACGTAAAAGTAAACCTTACAGGTGGCGGTGTAAAAGGTCAGGCCGAAGCACTCCGTCTTGCCTTATCAAGAGCGCTTATTAAAATTGATCCCGAATATCGCGGAATATTAAAAGAAAACGGATTACTTAAACGTGACCCGCGTATGGTTGAACGTAAGAAACCCGGTCAGCCTAAAGCTCGTAAGAAATTCCAGTTCAGTAAACGTTAAAAGTTTCCCTGTTATCGGAATGAGTTTAGTATCCAAATTGCTGAAACTTCTGCTGCAAAGCAGGACTATTCAGCAATTGTTTTTAGTGAATGTAAACAAATTTTAAAAATTAAACCATGGTTAAAGTATCATTTGAAGAAATGCTTGATGCCGGTGTACACTTTGGTCACCTCAGGCGCAAATGGAATCCTAACATGGCTCCTTATATCTTCATGGAGCGTAACGGAATCCACATCATCGACCTTTACAAAACCCAGGCTAAACTGGAAGAAGCTACCAAAGCTTTGAAACAGATCGCAAAATCAGGACGTAAAGTCCTTTTTGTTGCTACCAAAAAACAGGCAAAAGATATCGTTGCCGAATCGGTTAAAAAAGTTAACATGCCTTACGTTACC
>CAYNVN010000157.1:0-6695 GCA_964400655.1 uncultured Lentimicrobiaceae bacterium | reverse complement strand
GAAGAGGAAGTTGAAGAACAACAAATCTTTCAGGTTGTTGAAAATATGCCTGAATTTCCGGGTGGCAGGGGCGCTTTGATGAAATATCTTGCAACCAACATTAAATACCCACCCTATGCCAAAGAGGCAGGTATCCAGGGTCGTGTATTTATCAACTTTGTTGTTGAAACCGACGGTTCCATCACAGCAGTTAAAGTGCTTCGTGGTATTGGTGGCGGTTGCGACGAAGAGGCCATCAGGGTTGTTAAAAGCATGCCCAAGTGGAAACCAGGTATGCAACGTGGTAAACCTGTACGTGTATCGTTTAACCTTCCTGTTAAATTTACATTACAGTAAAACTATAAAGAATAAAAAAAGGCTGTCTTTTATACAAAGACAGCCTTTTTTTATTTGAAATAACTCAAGATTAATTACATTTGTAGGATGTTAAAAAAAGCCTGCATATTACTTCTGCTAACTTTTACAATCTCTTTTTTAAAGGCAGAACCCATATCTAAAATCGACAGCTTACAAAACCGGATTAACAGGGTTTCGGGAAAAGAAAAAATTGAACTGCTGATTCGTTTATCTGAACTTTACAGAAATGTAGTGTACGACGACTGTATTATTTACGGCCAAAAAGCAGTAATTCTTGCCCAAAAAATAAATGATAAAGACCTTGAAGGCCGTGCATTGAAATCTGTTGGCGTTAGCTGTTATATGTCGGGCGATTACGAAAAAGCACTGAGTTTCTTTCAAAAAGCGTACGATGTTTTTATACAGTCGGGCAATATTTTACAACAGGGAAACTGTTTAAGCAACATGGGACTTGTTTATGAAGAATGGTCGGACTACACCAAAGCCGAAAAGTATTATGTGCAGGCTTTGGAGCTAAAAACAAAAGCAAACGATAAAGCCAGTATGGCCACAACCCTTATCAATCTCGGAAATATCGGTTTTTATAGTTTTAATTACCAAAAGGCACTGGATTATTATTACAGGGCAAAATTGCTTTTTGCCGAGGTTGGTAATAACGAGGGGGTAGGCCAGTGTTTAAACAATATTGCCATTATTTACAAAAAATGGGGAAATATCGACCAGTCGGTTGAGTACCTCCGCGAAGCGGAAAAGTTTTATAAAGAAACCGGAAATCTTTTTGAGCTTTCAAAAGTTTACACAAACCTTGCCGATACCTATACCGAAAAATACAAGGATTATAAAAAAGGATTGGAGTATTACGAAAAATCGCTTGCCATAAAAAAAGATCTTGACGATTTGCAGGGAATCGCCATGGTTTATAACAACCTGGGCTCTTTGTACGGTAACCTCGAAAATTTCGATAAAGCAAAAGCATATTTTTTAAAAAGCCGGCAGTTGTATCAAAAATTAAATTCCCAATCGGGGCTTGTGATGGTTGATCAGAATCAGGGAAAAATAGCCATGTTCAGGAAAAACTATAAAAAAGCCGAAAAACTTTTTAAAGCCAGTTTAAAAAGAGCCGAAGCAATCAACCTTGCCGATTATATCTCATCAAATCAGGAGTATCTGTTTAAGATTTATGCCGCCACCTGTCGATATGATCTTTTCAATAAATATTACAATTTGTTTATGACAGGCAAGGATACATTGTTAAGTGAACTAAACCGGCTTAAGATTTCAGAGATTGAAGCAAAATACCATGCCAGAGAACAATTAAACGAAACCCTTAGACTGAAAAAAAAGAATGAAAGGTCGGTGCGGCTCATTAAAAAATACAAATTGCTATTTGCAGGCCTTGCCGGAACGGTTGTTTTAATCATTATTATTTTTGTACTTTATTTATGGTTCAGAAGAAGCAAAACGGCCAATAATTAGCCCTTCTTTCCGTTATGAAATTATGTTAACACTGATTCGGCCGCAAACATCTTTTCACAAAAATAGTTATCTTCACCTTATTGTTTTATAAATGTTTCATCCCTAAATGGAACCGTTGAATAAACCATATCATCTGTTTTCATGTCCGGCAAATTATTATAAGTCGCTGGTGAAGGATATAAAATCGGCCAAACACTATGTTTATATTGAGACCTTCAGAATTGGCAGGGATTCGGTTGGCGAGGAGATACGGGCCGCTTTAACCGAAAAAGCCGGGCAGGGGGTAGAGGTTAAGGTTCTTATTGATTACTGGGGTAACCGCTCGCTGGAGTCCTCCTTTTTTAAAGCGCTTACCGATGCGGGAGGCGAAGTGCGTTTTTTTGAAAAGATAAAGTTTAATACCGACATGTTTACACGCGGGCACCGTCGCAACCACCGTAAAATACAAATTATCGACGATCGCATAACTTACATTGGGTCTTCCAATTTAACGGGTTATAATGTTGACTGGCGTGAATCGATTCTGAGAATGGAAGACGATATTGCCCTGAAGTTTAAATCAATTTTCTTACAGGATTACAGGGTGTATCGCAAGTATGTACTCAATGTGGTTTATTATTCAAAAAAGGAAACGCATAACGGATTTGATATTTTACGTGATGTTCCCAACATTGCCGTTAAAAAAATCAATTATCGTTTTATAAAAATGATAAACGAAGCAAAGCAGAGGGTAACCATTGAAACACCCTATTTTTTACCAGGATTTTTGCTGCGTAAAGCGATGATCAATGCGGTAAAACGAGGAGTTGAAGTACAGGTGATTATGCCGGTGCAGTCGGATGTAAACATTGTTGATATTTTACGAAACAAGTACCTCGGGCCGCTTTCCCAGTCGGGAATTCAACTGCTGCTTTATAAGAAAAACAATCTTCATGCAAAACTGATGCTGGTAGATGATAACACTTTTGCCATCGGCTCTTCCAATTTCGATTACCGCAGCTTCCGTTATATGTTTGAAATAATGCTGATAGGTCATCAGGAAGCCATTGTTGATCAGGTAAAAAAACACATTCACGAAACCATCTCAGGTTCAGCTCCTTTTAATTATGAACACTGGCAAAACCGCCCCTATATCAACAAACTGTTTGAATGGCTTATCGTACCCTTCAGGCATTACCTTTAAACGGTTGATTTACTGATATAAAAAGACATTCATAATTTTTCATAAATCGGGTTTGCCTGATGTTAAAAAAAATTACTTTTGCGTAGCTTTCCGTTCAGGAGAGGTTTGAAATTAACCCTATTATCAACACGTAACTTATAAGAGATATGTCAGAAAAGATCACTTCAAAAAGGGCCATGGAACTTGAGGACAAATATGGTGCTCATAACTATCATCCGTTGCCGGTAGTATTATCAAAAGGTAAAGGCCCCAAAGTTTGGGATGCCGAAGGAAAAGAGTATTTCGATTTTTTATCTGCTTATTCAGCCGTTAATCAGGGCCATTGTCACCCTAAAATTGTGGGAGCTATGGTTGATCAGGCACAAACGCTTACCCTTACTTCAAGGGCTTTTTATAGCGATGTGCTGGGTGTTTACGAAAAATATATTACCGAATATTTTGGATACGATAAAGTACTTCCCATGAACTCGGGTGCCGAAGGCGACGAAACCGCTTTAAAACTTACCCGTAAATGGGCTTACGAGAAAAAAGGAATTGCCGAAGATCAGGCTAAGATTATCGTATGCGAAAATAATTTCCACGGACGTACCATTACCATCGTTTCCATGTCAACCGATCCCGATGCCAAAAAAGGGTTTGGCCCGTACACTCCCGGTTTTATTGTAATACCTTACAACGATTTGGATGCTTTGGCCAAAGCACTGGAAGACCCCAATGTTGCCGGCTTTTTGGTGGAGCCTATTCAGGGTGAAGCCGGCGTTATGGTTCCCGACGAAGGATACCTGAGCAAAGCTTACCAGATGTGTAAAGAAAAAAATGTTCTTTTTATTGCCGATGAGGTTCAAACAGGTATTGCCCGTACCGGTAAACTGTTGGCCTGCGACCACGAAAACGTTCGCCCCGATGTGTTAATCCTCGGTAAAGCACTTTCCGGAGGAGCTTATCCCGTTTCGGCAGTTTTGGCCGACGACGATATTATGCTTACCATTAAACCCGGCGAGCACGGTTCAACTTTTGGCGGAAACCCCATTGCCGCACGTGTTGCCATTGCCGCACTGGAAGTTGTAAAAGAGGAAAAACTTGCTGAACGTGCCGAGGAACTTGGTAAGATTTTTAGAGCCGAAATGAACAAGATTGAATCGGATATGATTGAGCTGGTACGCGGAAAAGGTTTGCTTAACGCTGTTGTTATCAGGCCTAAGAATGGTAAAACCGCCTGGGATGTTTGTGTTAAGATGGCCGAAAACGGTTTGCTTGCCAAACCCACCCACGACCATATTATCCGTTTTGCTCCTCCGTTGGTAATTAGCGAAGAAGAGCTGATGGAAGCCGTTGATATCATTAAAAAATCGCTGGCTGCTTTTGAATAAGTAGTTGAAAGTTCTCAAATAAAAAGCTGCCTCCATAGGTTTAAAAACCTTGCAGGCAGCTTTTTTATTTATATGTTTCCGGTTACAGCTAATTGTAAATATGCAGTATGGCTCCGTTGTAATCGCATCGATATTCAATGAGCGGATAGGTTCCGGTACCATTCACAATAACTCCGTCAAGAATGCTGTACTTTGTGCTTGTGCAGGTATCTACCACAAAAGGATATGTGTTGACATCAAATATTAAAGCGGTACACTGTTTTGTGTGAGTGTTGCAACACTCGTCAGGATTATTGGGCGGTGTACGTTCGTAAGCCTTGAAGGTATTCATATCCATCCGGTACACAATAATACCCCTGCTTTCGGGCGGGATGTAAACGCCCGGTTTACCGTCAAGGTACATTCCGCCTCCAACGGTGTTCAGTTCATAAAATATGGTGGAATTGGGATCGATTGATATGTCAATTCGTACAATGGGCATGTTGGGGTTGTCGTTTCCTTTGTTGCACGAACTTGCCGAAAGGATGGCTGCAACAACCAAAACGACTGATATGTAAATGATGTTTTTGTTCATAATCTCAAATCAAACGCAATATTACGGGTTTTATTTTAATTGTCATATTTTCTTAAGTTTGCCTCATAAACCGCATATAAAAATGAGCCCTTATCCAGCACTTAGATTTTTTGTTTATGTTGTCATGTTTGGCTTGATAATCGTTACGGCTTACTCGTGTAAAACGGCTGCTCCGCTGGAAAACAAAACCAAACTGACTACCGAGGAAAAAGCGGTTATTCGTATGAAAAACAAGGAAGAAAAACAGGCGGAAAAAGAGTATGAAGAAGCGGTAAAGAAACATCGTAAAAGTCAGGCAAAAAGTACGCAGCTTATGATGAAGGAAGCCAAAAAGCAGCAACGTAAAAATAACAAAATACACCAACGCTCTCTTTGGGACAGGCTTTTCAGGAAAAAGTGCCGGTAAATTCGTTACGGTACATTTCAGGATAACTTTTTATAGGGCAAAAAAAACAGCATTTTCCTGCTGAAACGGGAAGATGCTGTTTGTTGAATTTTACTGGTAAAAATTTAATTACCTAATTTATACATAAATCCGAGTTTAATTCCGTTAAGGAGCCCGTATGAGTAATCAATATTACTGAACACGGGAAATGTTGTATTCGAGAAAGCGCCCACATTAAGATTTACAGCTTCCGAAACATTGATGTTTATACCGACAACTAATTCGGTTGAGAACATGGCGGTACTGGTTTCAAGTAATTCTAAATCCAAGTCGCTGGTATAACTAATGGGAAAATAGACGGCAATGCCCGCTTCGAGATAAAAACCAACGGTACTGTGGCCCGTTGTTAAAAGAAATCTGGCCGGAATACCAATGGCATTAAGTGTTGCCGAAACATCTTTTCCATCTCCGCGTGTGTTAACATATTCATATTTCCATGGCTGGTTTAAAAATGTTACTCCGGTATGGATTCCTAAAAGATCGGTAAAGTAGTAGTTTACATCAATACCTGCCGTCATTCCAAAATCATACGAAAGATAATCGTATGCCTCTGTTAAGATTGTGCCGTAGCCGGGTGTAAAATGTGCCCCCAGATGAAATCCTTTTCTTGAGCTTTCCTGTGAATGTAATGCAGTAAACCCTGCAAGCAAAACAATAAGTAAAAATGATTTTTTCATGTTATTTACAGTTTAGAGTTAAAAAAACAAAGTTAAAAAAATTAACTTATGTAGTTTAAAATTTGCTTATCACACAAACCATTTGTATCAGATGTTGTAACAACTTTACAAAGTTAACTAATTATTGATTTTTACAAATTTGCCGCTGTCGGTAATTTGCCCGTCTTTTGTGAATGTAATGGTATAAACCCCACTTGGAATTGAATTAATATTTATCGTTCCGTTTTTAATTTTACCATCTAAAACTTTAATGCCGGAAAGAGAGTTTACAAAGAAATGGTATCCGTTTTTATTATTTTCAGTATGAATAAGGTTTTTTGCGGGGTTGGGCCAAAATAATGTGTTGGCAGATACCGATGATGTGTTGTGGTTTATACCAACAGTAAAATTACCGTAAACAAATCCCGGCAAAAACTTGTATTCGGCATAGTTTCCCAAGGTGTCAATAATCTTAAATTTTAAGTCGTACATAGCAGAGTCGTTATCTAAATAATCGGTTAAATCGGAGCGGAAAAACGAACCTATAACAGAGTCGCCAAAAAGTCTGACTACCGGCACCTCAATCCATTTACTGCTGTTATGTTCTTTAATAAACACATCGGTAAGGGAATCG
>CAYNVN010000156.1:0-7114 GCA_964400655.1 uncultured Lentimicrobiaceae bacterium | reverse complement strand
GCAGTTAAGAAGCTTACCACTACTAAAATTCTAAGTAATTTTTTCATATTCGTAATTTTATAAAAAGTTCATTTTTAAAAGGCAAAAATAATAAAATTTATGGAATTTGCAAAGTAATTAAAAAACATATTGACAATAAATTGTTAACATTATGGCTGAATTTGGAGAGGCCTTTTAAATACAGGGTAGAGCATATTGTCTTTTATTACTAATATCAGGGCAATAATATAGAAGTTATCAAGCATCATGTCGAACAGAAATTTTTGAATCGCAGAATTGTAATATCCTGTTAAGAAATACAGAAACAATACCTGTATTGCCATAAATACGCTGATATTAACAGCAAGAAGTTTAAATGCCGTTTTTTTATTTATAACAAAAAACAGAAATAACTGCCATGATAAAACAATAACAAATGGTTCCATTAAACCACCGGTTTCCTGTGGATAATTTCCTTTCCGCCCTTGTATGCGTGTATAAACCCTGAATTGGTATGAATTGTTGTTAGCGGTTTCTTCAAGTTTTATATGCGTATCTTTTTTTACAATATTGAGTGTTACATTCGTAACGCTAACTAAGGCTTCTTCATATTTTTTTTCAAACCCCGTCTCCCATAGCGTAAAGATCAACAATGAAATTGCGATCAACAAGATTATTTTGTTTCGGCTTGAAGCAAGGTAATTATTCATTTTAGCGGATACCATTAATTAATATTTTCAGTGTTACCATTTTCATCTCCGGCATAATAAGTTTTATTATACCTCCATGCCCATATTAAAAAAACCAGAAACCCGAAAAGGATATTCCATAAATAATCGTGTACCAAATGAAATAGCTGTTGAGAGTAGCTGCCTATATAGCCAACCGTTATAAATCTTAAATTATTTACAAAAAATACTGCTGCAAAAAATATCAGTAATGTAATAACTCTTTGTTTGAAACTAACCGGCGATAAGAGGCTTAGGAAAAATACGAAAATATAGAAATTATAGGCGGTACATTCCATCACAATTTGCATGGTGTAGCCGCCAATTGTAATAAACGGGAATGCGCTGCTTTGCATGGGTATAAAAAAGATTTTACCAAATAAAAGCGATGATTGTAATGTGAAATTAATAAAGAATGCGGCAACTTCATCTTTAATGGAAGGTAAGTGTAATATCGTGCTTGTGGCTATCCACAATATAACGGCAGTCATTAAAGGGGCAAATTGCTTCAGGAACTGTTTGTTTGCTTTTGTTTTAACATGATTTCCCGATTTATCCTTTTTACCTTTATTCTTAGGCATTGCAAAAAAATTTGGTTAATATAAAAAAAGCCACTCGAATAAAGTGGCTTTTTTTATATGAATGAAAATAATGTCTATGCAAGGCTTCTTCTGTATCTTACAGTCATAAAGATTCCAATAAGAAGAACACCAAAGATAATGGCCCAGTTCGATACCGGTACTGCAGCTGCTATTTCTGAACCGTTTAATTGAAAACAGAGGTCTAAAACGGCTGCGTTTGGCCAGGTGTTCGTTCCCGGTTCCCATGTTGTCGGCCAACTTCCTCCTAATACCTGATCAGGATCTCTGTTTGACATTACATTTCCGTCTTGTGGTAAACCTTCCCAGGCCCAGCCCCATTGGCCTTTGCCGGCATAATCCATTTCTGCAAATACCGATAACCAGTAATGTCCGCCATGTAAAACAATGTCAGAGCTAAGGCTTATTGAGTAATTACCTGAGGTTTCACTATATGACAGTCCTGTTTGTTCGTACAACGGAGTTGAAGCCGGTACCCCGTTACTGTCGGCAAATATTTGAACTGTAAAAGCATCTGCAGTACCCGATCCGTTAAAGTAATTACCTAATATGTTTATGGACGAGATTTGCCATACTTTACTTATATCAATGGTAAAATCATCTGCCACCTGTGCGGTTTTGTTACCAAGGTCGGTAAATTTTTGCGAAGCTACAACGCCTCCGTAAGGAGTCATTTGTGAATAAATAACCATAGCCGAACTTCCCATATTACCGTAGGAAACGGAAGGGCCTGTTGCCTGTTGTGCCATTAACGACCCTATTGCAAAAATCGAAATTAAAAATAATGTAAATTTTTTCATGAGTAAATTATTAAAATAGTTATTAATTACATTTCGTTAAGCAAAGTAACGAAAAAAAACGAAACGAAATCAGCATTAACAGTTTTTTTTTACTTTTTTATTGAATCATTACCCTTAAACCGATACTTCTTTTTATCTTGTAAATTGGCTTATTTTCATTAGGTAATAATTAAATGTTTTTGGTAACTTTGCCACTTGATGAATAAGGTGTTTTACATAATGGTTTTATTATTGCTGTCGGTTGCGTTACCGTTCATGGGTTATTCGCAGCAGATTGGTGATAATGTACTGATAAACAAAGCCTCTTCTGAAAATGTAACCGGGTTCAATCCTAAGGTGAGGGTTTCGCTCGGAAGTTCATTTGCATCTTTTGCGCCGGGAGTTAATACATTCGGTTCATGGATAATGCCGGAGTTATCAGCTCCTGTGACAAAAAAACTTTCCGTGAGTGCCGGAATGGGATATTCGGCTTTTTTTGCCGGAGGTGGTGCCGAAAGCGTAATGTTTGGTAATGCTCCTCAACATTACGGGACGGTTTATGTAAAAGGAGATTATCGGATAAATGAAAAAATCTCCATTTCGGCAATGGGATATAAAACGTTTAACCTTAGCCGGCAGCCCCGGCAGGAGAAAATAAATCCGCATGCTTTGGATATGAGCAACGAGGGTGTGATGATCAATCTAAATTATAAGGTGACCGATAAGTTTGAGATTAATGCGGCTTTTTCGTACGATAAAAGGAATTATAACCCTTATTATTATAACGGAGGAATGATGAATCCGGGCTTTCATAATCCTGCTATGGGCATGGGAGGTTTCGGTGGTTTTTATCCGGGATTTTAATCGTTAGGCAGCAACCATTTAGTTTTTCTTCTGTCATTATTATTGAAATTTCTTTTAAATACTTATCAATGAAAAAGTTCATTTTTGGTTTTGTTGTTATCTCCTTTTTATTTGTTTTAACGGGATGTCCCGGTTCAAAGTTTAAATATTCGGAAGCATGGTTTCCGGAAACCGCCGTTAACTTTACGGATGTAAATTCAAAATATGATGATTATAATTCGGCTTTGCCGGAAGTTCATTTTGGCAAAAAACTGATATTTTCTTCCAGCCGTAGTTCGCTTGGTGATAATTTTGACATCTATGACGGAAATTTTTATGCGGTGTGGTATATGGAAACGGGAACTTTGCAGATAACCGATGAAACAAACGAATGGATTGAGGATTCATACCATTCCTCTAAATTGTTAGCAGCCGTTGATAAAGCCGGTAATCAGTTTGCCCCTTATGCCATTGGTTTTGATACCATGATCAGCCAACAACATAGCAGGATTGACTTTTTAGCCTATTCTACCAATTCGGGAAGTTACTGTTTTCATTCTGAATTTGTTTATTACATTTCGCCGGATGACAGTACTGTTTTTGAAGTTGTGGGGCCTGATACCATTGCATTTCTTGGCGATGCAAAGCAACAGCAATACATCTCCTTTTACAGCCCCGACGTTTTAACCCTTGACGACTGGCAACTGATTCCTGATAATTTTACCGAAATGTATTTCGACCAGACCGGCGAAAACGGAAAGTCGGATATTTGCAAAATTGATATCCCCGATACCCTTACATTTCTTGATTTTCTTTCTTCGGATAATAATTATGAGAAAATTAAGGTTGGGGTATTAAATTCAGAATACAACGATCGTTGTCCGTTTGTTAACGGGCAGTTTATGGTTTTTGCTTCCGACCGGCCGGGTGGTTTCGGCGGATACGACCTCTATTATTCAAAGTTTGAAAACGGAGTATGGCTTGAGCCGGTGAATTTTGGCGATAAAGTCAATACGGAATATGATGAATTCCGGCCTGTGGTGGTACAGGTGTTTCAATTTGAAAACGATTTGATGATCTTTTCATCCAACAGGCCCGGCGGAGCAGGCGGTTACGATTTGTACTATGTGGGAATTGAAAAAATAACGCCCAAACCGCTTTTGGAGTAAGCGTTATATAAAATCCATAAAAGCAATACCGGCTTCCAGATCGTTTAATACATCTTTAACTTTTTTCTCGGAAAGGGTTTTGTACAAACCTTCCCGAAAAACGCCGTATTCATTATGAATGGGGCATGGGCGTTGGTCGTTGCACTCAACAAGACCTAATCCGCAACGTTTAAAAAATGCCAGTCCCTCGTTGGCATCAATAATGTCCAGCAACGAAATGTCAAGGGTTTTCCGGGTGGCGTAAAAACCTCCGTTTGGTCCCTTTGCCGATTGTATTATCCCGCTTCGTACCAAATGTTGCAATATTTTGGCAAGATAAGGCTCCGGAAAACCAAGTTGCAAGGCAATGGATTTTCGCCCGAAACGCACCTCTTCCGAAGTGTTTCTGGCAAGAAAAACCACTGCCCTTAATGCATATTCCGTTGACCTGGTAAACATGTTTAACGATTTAACTGGGCACGTCCTTCTTCCGATATTAACTCGGGTGTCCATTGCGGCTCCCAAACCAAATTGACATTAACCTCATAATCGGGATAGGTTATTTCCAAAATGGTTTGTACGTGTTGAATGATGGAGTCTCCAACCGGACATCCCGGTGTGGAAAGCGTCATGTCGATGGTGATGGTTTTTGCATCGTCGTTTTTATCCACAAGATAAATAAGGCCGAGATCAACAATATTAACCTCTACTTCGGGGTCGGGAACCTGTTTTAAAACTTCGAGTACCTTGGCCTCTTCAGGCGAAAAATCTTTCTGTATCATTTTATTGTTTGTTTTTTGTGAAATATCATTTTTGATGAATTGTATCCGTAAATCATACTGGTCAGTAGCATGGTGGCGGTTGCCGACAGTACAACAATTTGAATAGAAAAAAGTAATCCGGCAACAAAAAGTACCACACTTATTACAAACGTCCAGGTATGAACCGATACAAATTTTTCGTTGAACAATTCACCGGGTAGTGGTGTTTTTTGCCGGCCCACCAGCTTTTGATAGTGGAACAACCAAATAATAAAGGGTAAAGTTTTGTAAGTCTGACCCAAAATAATACCGGTAAAAAAACCGTAAATCATTAATATTCCAGCTACAATTTCAAGCCGGCCTGCCGGAAGTCCGAAAAAATCGTTTCCCGCATAAACGGCTGCAAAAGCTATCAGACTCAGGGCGAACATAATTAATGCAATGGCTGTCGGTTTCATGCCGCTGTCCAGTTTTTTGCGCATCCGTTTCGAAAAAACATCGTAACTAAAAAGTAAAAACAGTATAAGCCCTGCCAATATCAATATCAATGCTGCAGCAAACAGCTCTTTGGGATATTCGGGTATCCAAACCAACGTAAATGACAAAAGGATACCGCTGTTAAGCAGATAAAATCCCCATTTTAAATATACCTCTTTAAGTTTATGAACGATAAGGAACATGGGCAGTAGCCGGGCGGCAACACCTATTATAAGCATTAAAAACCAGCCGATTAATCCTACCACAAGGTGTGCTTTTAAAAATTCGGTATGAGCGGTAGCCAGCCAGTTGTACGACATGTTGAGTACCATGAACAAGCCCAGCGATACGTTGAGCAGGAGGTATAAGCCTGAAGCAATAATGTAAAGCCGGCTGATGCTTTTTTTCTGCGAAGCGGCAGCACTTTTAAGGGTGTTAAAAGCAAACATAACGACTCCGGCAATAACAAACGATGCGCCGGTTATTACTTCAAACGATGCCTTGAACTCAAATTTTAAAAAGCCGGTAATTAAAAATATCAGCCCCGTAACCATAACGCCAAGCGTTGCATAGGCCAGTTTCTCACTGTATATTTTAACCTCCATTACCACCGGAATAAGCTGGTACAAGGCACCGAAAATAACAATTGAAACCCATCCCAGAATTATCAGGTGGGTAATTGCTATAAGGGTAGGGGTGAGGTGGTAATTCAGCAAATCTTCATAATGAATAACCATTAATACCGATGCCAGTATAAAACTCACCGTACCAACAAGGTAATGGGGAGCAACCACCCAAACCGACGGGGCATTCTGAGTACTTAATCCAACTTGCATTATTTAAAAATTATCAGTTTGATATTGGAATCGTCAATCTCTTCTGAAACCCATTTATAGCCTCTGTCTTCCATTTCGGGAATCAGATATTGCGGCAGTTTTTTGTGGTGAACATACAATGCGTGACCCGGTTCGATTTTCTCTATTTCGTTGAGAATGGTAACCATGGGCATGGGCATTTCAAGGTCGCGAACGTCAATTTCGGTCATTTTGCCGGCAAAACGTTGTTCCATCTGTTTAAAATCCGCTTCGTCAAAATGCTCCTTTTTGGGCTCCGGGGGTTTAACTTCCCCCTGGGCTTTTTCAAGATAAGTATGAACGATGCCGTTTTCCGGACGAACCGTTTCGTATTCATATCCTTTTTTCTTGAGGATGTTCAATAAGGGGATGGGTTCAAAGGTGTTGATGATCATCAGGGTTTCATCGTCAGCCATGGTTTTTAATTTTGCCATAATGGCTTCAAACGGGTCGATACCCTGTGCAAGGGTAGGACGCACGTCCATCTCTATTACTTTTTCTTTTTTCATTTTTGTGGGTTTGTCTTCTAATCTGTATTTATCTTTTGGTGAGGCGGCTTCACAACCGCAGTCGCTCTCCATTTCAAAGCCTATGGCTAATAATTTATCAATGAGTACACATACCGGAACTCCTCCGATTCTGGCAGCTTCCGACAGGGTTACCCGCGGGGCCAGCGCTTTTCGTAAAAACGGATTCTTCAGTTTCCGGAAATGCTTATTGACCGAACTGATGACATCAATGGTTTTTTCGTTGGCATCAATTAGTTTTGAAACTTTTGTTTTGGCACTTATTTTCATTTTTATGTTGTTACGTTTTTGCAAAAAATTAAAAGTTACTGCTAATAATTACGCGGCAAAAATAATACTTTTTTATTATAAAAGATAAAAATATCTTTTTTTCTTTTATATATTGTTTACGAACCTTTCGTCTGCTGAAAAATCCTTTT
>CAYNVN010000155.1:0-47038 GCA_964400655.1 uncultured Lentimicrobiaceae bacterium | reverse complement strand
GACCACCCCGCCGAAGTTCCTTGTTTTTTGTTTTGGTCTTGGTATTTAGCGGGATGTTAATACAAGCGCAAGAAGAGTATTATAATGATGGTAATTTGTTTTTATATTATGAAGAAAATGGAGTTCGAGTATCAATGCATTTAAATATTACCAGAAGTTATGGCAAATATTATCAAAGTTATATTGTTGTTGAAAATCTAAGCAGCAATACATTTTTATTTAACCCTGAAGAAGTAAAAGCCATCATCAAAAAAAGTGATGAGAAAAAAGAAGTATATGCATTAACAAGTGATGAGTATTTAAAAAAAGTACATCGCCAAAATAATTGGACATCTGCGATGTATGCTTTTAATGCTTCATATAATGCAGCTATGGCAGGTTATAATTCATCAAGTGCATATGGCTATTCTAATATGTACAGCTATGATTATGTAGCAAATTATTATGCACAACAAAATGCTGCTAATAATATACATGCATTTAATAAAGAATTACTTAATATTAACCAGATACTGCATAATGGCTATCTGCGAAAACATACTTTAATGAGAGGTAAAGTTATATCTGGATATGTTAATATTAAATACAAAAAAGCTGATGAAATTTTAATAATTATTCCGGTAAATGGTAAGAATTATACGTTTAAGTATAATTTTGATTAATATGAAACTATTAAAACTGTAATTAGGCTTTTATTTTCGAATTACCATCGTTGAGGAGCTTTTTGTTTTAACAATATATACTCCCCGCGGCAAATCCCGTAAGTCTAAAATTACTTTGTCCGTTGCTGTTAGTACAACAACAGGGTTTATTTTACGGCCGTACAGATCGAAAAGCTGAAGAAAATCAAACTCACCGGGGGTGCCTTCAATTTCAATTTTTCCTGCTGACGGATTCGGGTAAGCCTTAAGTGGAGTATGGATTGCCGTTTGTTGTTCGGGAATGGCCACTGCGGTTGAGTCGGTCGTCATAACGGCATGGTTGATTCTGATGGCTCCGAAACCTTTGGTAACTTCAACTCCCAATTGGATATGCGAAATATATTGTAGGGGATTCAGCCAGCCAGCCTCCGTAAAGCGGTGGAACAGTCCGGTGATGTCCAGTGTGCCGTTATATAATTTTTCATTGTTTTTTATGATGGTTCTTCGGCGCTCGTAAAATTCATTGTTGTTTTCATCGTCGTAAAGCAGGGCAAAAGGTTTTCCTTCAATAATGGTGTCGGGCAGCGAGTAGGGATAGGGCGGGAGGTAGGTTCCGTTTTGGTCGAATACAAAAAAGAAATCGCCTTTATGTTTTGCACCAAGTATGCTGTCGTCGGTCATAAACATATTCATGGCAATTTTAAAAATCTCATTGCCGTAAAGTTGTTCAAAATTGAATATCAAACCGAGAAATTCAAGATCGTCTATCTGAAAAGGAAATCCCGGAAGGTCTTCACGATAGTTTTTCCGGTTTCCCCAAAATACATTGTTGTAACACCACACCGCATTGCCGCCGAACTCGGAGGCCTTTGAAGGAACATCCCACATGAGAATGGCAGAGTCGGGCAGTGAGGTTTTGCAGATGGTAGAAATACGAAAATCCTCATTGGGAACAGCATCTCCTTTCCCCCAAAGGTTGTTAAAAGCTGTCCATTTGGATGCGGTATCAACATAAAAAGCCTTATGTTCGTCAAGTACCTGATAAGTGGAATCTATTACCTGCAGTAAATAATAATCGTAACCGTCGGCAATGGTGATGTGATACTGGTTTCCCGATGCGTTCACAATCAGCGAGTCGTAATGAATGTTATTAAAGGCATCGGGAATCGTATTGTTGATGGTAATGATTCCGCTTGATGCGTTAATTGAATAATATCCCTGGCCGTTTCCCGAAATTATCGAATAAACAACCGTTCCCTCGCCGGGATCATTTACATCATAAATCTTATCCCCCGTTTTCTCATATTCCGACCGTAAGACAAGGGTGTCGTTTTGGGCAAAAGCCTGATTAAAAATTAATGTAATTATTACCGCTAACGATTTAAACCAATGTTTCATAAAACCACAATTAAAAGAACAAAGATAACCGTTATAATGGTTGTTTTTATTTTGGAGGGGGATTATCCATTTCGTATCTTTGAAAAATATTGTATGGCTGTTATGTGATAAAATCAATTGGTTACTTACCTTGGTTTCCGGATGATGACAGTCTGAGTTTTGACGAACAGGTTTGGCCCTTTGAAAAGCGATAAATAATGAATAAAAAATTAAAACTGATAAAAGTTGATCCGTGGCTTGAGCCGGGCGAAAAAGAGATTGAAGAGCGTTATCAGCGCTTTTTAAACAGACTTAAATCCATTGAAAACGATTTCGGCAGTTTGCTGCAAATAGCCGACGGTTATAAATATTTCGGGATCAATTTTGATGCGGAAAAAAACGGCTGGTTTTATCGCGAGTGGGCACCCATGGCAAGGGGATTGTACCTTGTGGGCGATTTTAATAACTGGCAGCAGTTTACCCATCCGTTAAAACGCAATGAGTTCGGTATATGGGAAATATTTCTAAGCGCTGAACAGTACAAAGATACTTTTGTGCATGGCAGTAAAATTAAAGTGCTGGTTGACTCGGATAAAGGATTGCAATACCGGATTCCTGCTTACATAACAAGAGTGGTACAGGATGAAGATACAAAAAACTTCAGTGGTCAGCTTTGGTTTCCGGAGGAGTTTGACTGGTCGGGCGACCAATATAACATTGCGCAGGCAGGCGAGCTGTTTATTTACGAAAGCCATGTTGGAATGGCGCAGGAAAAGGAGGGAGTAGGTACCTATCTCGAGTTTATTGATAATGTGCTGCCGCGTGTAAAAGCGGGAGGTTACAATGCCATCCAGCTGATGGCCATCCAGGAGCATCCCTATTACGGATCTTTCGGGTATCATGTTTCCAACTTTTTTGCTCCATCATCAAGGTTCGGTACGCCGGAGGAGCTGAAACAGCTTATCAAAGCAGCCCATCAAATGGGTATTGCCGTTATTTTGGATATCGTCCATTCGCATACGGTTAAAAATACCGTTGAAGGAATCAATGAGTTTGATGGTTCCGATGCACAATATTTTCATCCGGGAAGCAGGGGCGAACATCCGCAATGGGATTCAAAATTGTTTGATTACGGTAAAACCGAAGTGCTCCGCTTTTTGCTGTCGAACATAAAATATTGGCTTAAAGAGTTTCATTTCGACGGTTTCAGGTTCGACGGTGTGGGCTCCATGATGTACCATCATCACGGCTTGGAAACCATCGACTCAATTGATAAATATTTCCGGCAGGGGGTAGAGTATGATGCCATTACCTATTTGCAGCTTGCCAATACGCTTTCCCATGAAATTTATGCCGAAAGTGTCTCCATTGCCGAAGATGTTACCGGTATGCCCGGGCTTACCTTTCCCGTTGATGAAGGCGGGCTTGGTTTCGATTACCGGCTTGGAATGGGGATTCCCGATTTCTGGATAAAATTGCTTAAGGAGTATCGTGATGAGGAGTGGAACATCCATGAAATGTGGCAGGTGCTCAACGACAGGCTGCCCTATGTTAAAACCGTAGCCTATGCCGAATCGCACGATCAGGCTTTGGTGGGTGATAAAACACTGGCATTCCGCCTGATGGATAAAGAGATGTATTTTCATATGGCAAAGGACGATGATAACCTGGTTATTGAAAGAGGTATGGCACTGCATAAGATGATCAGGCTCTTTACCATTTCGCTGGGAGGTAATGCCTATATGAATTTTATGGGCAACGAATTCGGCCATCCCGAATGGATTGATTTTCCGCGTGAAGGAAATGGCTGGAGTTATAAATATTGCCGCCGGCAATGGTCATTGGTGGACGATCCCGGTTTAAAATATCACTATCTTGCCGATTTTGACAAAGCAATGATCCGGGTTATAAAAGAACATAAAATCATGTCATCGCTCTTTGGCAATCAGCTCAACATGGATGAGCAAAACAAGACCGTTGCTTTTGAAAGGAATAACCTGATTTTTCTGTTTAATTTCCATCCGGTAAATTCCGTTCCCGATTATAAATTTCCGGTTCCCAAGCCTGGAGAATACCGTTTGATATTATCTACCGACGATGTGCGGTTTGGCGGTCATGGCCGTGTTGACCCCAATGTGAGGTATATTGCAAAATACGACAACGGAACCATTAAACTTTCTGTTTACAATACCAACCGCACGGCGCAGGTATTTGAGCGGATTGTGTAAACCGGATTACCGTATCCAAAACATGGTCATCGAAAAAATACCGGCCAGCATCAGCAGTTTGGTCAGTTTTGAAAGGTGGGCGAAATTTTCGGTATTATCGGCTTTGCTGAGTTTATAAATAATCAGCAGGATTAAAACATCAACCAAAACAAACCAGGCGGCTGCGTAAGTAAATCCTGAAATAAAAAGAAAATAGTGTGCCCGCAGAACAAGGATTAGCAATATGATTCCCGTAACCATTGCATAATGTTTTGCCCGGGTTACACCAACCGCCACCGGAAGTGTCCGGCACCCCGTTCGCTCGTCGCCTTTAAAATCCTCAATATCTTTTATCATCTCCCTTAACAGGCTGGTAACAAAAGCAAATCCCATATAAATCAGCACCAGTTTGCTTACCATTCCGAAATTACTCTGTGCCGTCGAAAAAAGTTCCGGTTCGCTTTTCAGGGCAAAAAAATCGTAAATCCATACCAGCCCGAACGAAAGTGCACTCAAAATGCCTACTACCGCGTTTCCCAGTATTATCTGACACTGATACCTTTCGGAGTAATACCATAGTATTCCCACGGTAAACATAAAAATCAACGTATAATTTATTTCGTTAACCCGCCACGATACCAGCAGCCCCAGTATGATGCCTGCTGCTGAAAACAGATAATACAAGTTTTTTACAAGACTAACCGAAAAAACGGTGCCAACAAGATTTTTCCCCGGTTTGTTTATGCGGTCGGCATCCATGTCGAAATAATCGTTAATAAGATACCCGCCGATGGTAACAAACACCACCGAAAATATTAAAGATAAAAATTCGGTTATGTCCATTCCTCCCTCCACACCGAGCACCGGAATAATAATTGCCTGTCTGATAAGCACCATGCTTAAAACCGTAATAACAAGGTTGGGCCATCTGATAAGGGAAAAGAATTGTTTTGCTTTCATCGTTTAACGGGATTATTACCGGCAAAAATATAAAGTTCTCGCTTCAAAATAATATTTCTATTTCTCTTTAGGTTTGAGTAACTTTGCCCGCCATATTTTTGTATCTGATAAATGGTATAATTATTGACCAATAGATTTCTTTTTATAAACACAGACGACAATGTTAAAATTTTTCAAAAAAATAATGGGCGATAAGGCCACCCGCGACATGAAAGCGCTAAATCCCATTGTTCAAAATATTCATAAAGCATACGAAACCATTAAAGAGCTTTCCAACGATGAGCTGAGGCAAAAAACGGTGGAGTTTAAAAAACGAATTGCCGATTATATTGCAGCAGAGGAAAACGAGATTGCCGAATTACGTGCCAAAATTGAAAACGATCTCAACCTGGAAACCGATGAAAAAGAGAAGATTTACAATCAGATAGATAAACTCGAAAAGGTTAGTTACGATAAAAGTCAGGAGATATTAGACCAAATTTTGCCCGAGGCGTTTGCCGTAATGAAGGAGACAGCCCGCCGCTTTAAGGAAAACGATGAAGTGGTGGTAACCGCCAATGAGTTCGACGGTGAACTTGCTTCAAAAATGGACAATGTTTATATAAAAGACGGTAAGGCACATTATAAAAAACAGTGGATGGCCGGCGGCAACATGATTTCGTGGGATATGGTTCATTACGATGTGCAGCTGATCGGTGGTATTGTTTTGCATCAGGGGAAAATTGCCGAGATGGCTACCGGTGAAGGAAAAACACTTGTGGCTACGCTGCCCGTATATCTGAATGCCCTGCCCGGAAAAGGTGTGCATCTGGTTACCGTTAACGACTACCTTGCAAAACGTGATGCCGAATGGATGGGCATGCTCTTTATGTTTCACGGCTTAAAAGTTGACTGCATCGATAAACACCAACCCAACACACAGGATCGCCGCAATGCTTACCTTGCCGATATCACCTATGGTACCAACAATGAGTTTGGTTTCGATTACCTGCGTGACAATATGACATCCAACCCTGACGAAATGGTGCAGCGCATACACAACTACGCCATTGTGGATGAGGTTGACTCCGTGTTGATTGATGATGCCCGTACTCCGCTTATTATTTCGGGGCCGACACCAAAAGGAGATAATCAGGAGTTCGATAATCTTAAGGCCGATGTGCAGAAACTTTACAATGCCCAAAAAACACTGGTAACCCACATTATTGCCGATGCCAAAAAACTGTTGCAGGACAGAACCAATTCCGACAATATGAAAAAAGCCGGAGAGTTGTTGCTTCGTGCCTATCACGGTTTGCCGAAAAACAAGGCTTTGATAAAACTGCTTTCGGAAGAGGGAAATAAAGCACTGATGCAAAAAACCGAAAGTTTTTATCTGCAGGAGCAGGCCAAAAACATGCACATCATCAACGATGAACTCTATTTTGTTATCGAAGAGCAGCACAATTCGGTAGATATCACCGAAAAAGGTATCGACCTGTTATCAAGCTCGTACAACGACAGCAACTTTTTTATCCTTCCCAATATTGCCGAAGAGATCAATGCCCTCGAAGCACAGGAGCTTGATGAAAAAGAAAAACTTGAGAAAAAGAGTGAGCTGATAAAAGATTATTCCATGAAATCGGAACGTGTTCATACCGTTATTCAGCTTTTAAAAGCATACACGTTGTTTGAAAAAGATGTGGAATATGTGATCATGGATAACAAGATCAAAATCGTGGATGAACAAACGGGCCGTGTGATGGAGGGCCGTCGTTATTCCGATGGATTGCACCAGGCCATCGAAGCCAAGGAAAACGTAAAAGTGGAGGCCGCCACGCAAACTTATGCCACCATTACCCTGCAAAACTATTTCAGAATGTACAAAAAGCTGTCGGGGATGACCGGTACGGCCATTACCGAAGCGGGCGAGCTTTGGGATATTTATAAACTGGATGTGGTTGAAATACCTACCAATAAACCGGTAATTCGCGATGACCGTGAAGATTTGATCTATAAAACAAAGCGCGAAAAATACAATGCCGTAATTGATGAAATTGAGGAGCTTGTTAACAACGGCCGCCCCGTACTGGTAGGTACAACATCGGTTGAAACATCGGAACTGTTAAGCCGCATGTTAAACCGGAAACATCTTAAACATAATGTGTTAAATGCCAAGCTGCACCAGCGTGAGGCCCAAATTGTTAAGGAAGCCGGTGAAGCCGGTACGGTAACCATTGCCACCAATATGGCGGGTCGTGGTACCGATATTAAACTTGGTGAGGGCGTTAAAGAGGCCGGCGGTTTGGCCATCATTGGTACCGAAAGACACGAATCGCGGCGTGTTGACCGTCAGCTGCGCGGACGTGCCGGACGACAGGGTGATCCCGGAAGCTCACAGTTTTATGTCTCGCTGGAAGATGACCTGATGCGTATGTTCGGTTCGGGTCGTATTGCCGGACTGATGGATAAGCTGGGACTTAAAGAGGGTGAGGTGATCCAACACAGCATGATTACCAAATCCATTGAACGTGCCCAGCGTAAAGTTGAAGAAAACAACTTCGGAATCCGTAAAAAACTGCTGGAATACGACGATGTGATGAACTCGCAGCGTGAGGTGATTTATAAAAAACGCCGGCATGCCCTGTTTGGCGAACGCCTTGCCGTGGATGTGGCCAATATGATTTACGATTTGTGCGAGCAAATTGTTGATGAATACCAAAGTATTAGCGACTACGAGAACTTTAAACTGGAGCTTTATAAAACACTTGCCACCGAGTCGCCGTTCGACGAGCAAACCTTTTTACAGACTCCGGTAGAAAAACTAACGGATGAGCTTTTTGAAAAGGTTTATAAAGAATATACCGAAAAGCGCGACCGGTTAATGCGCAATACCCTGCCGGTGGTAAAAGATGTGTATGAAAATCAAAAGCAGTACGAAAACATTGCCATTCCCTTTTCCGACGGTAATAAGGAGATGCAGGTTATTGCCAACTTAAAAAAATCGGTGGAAAGCGAGGGAAGGGAAATTCCGCTGGCTTTCGAAAAAAGCATTGTGCTGGCAACCATTGATGATGCCTGGAAAGAGCACCTGCGTGAGCTGGATGATTTGAAACAGTCGGTTCAAAATGCTTCGTACGAACAAAAAGACCCGTTGCTGATCTATAAATTTGAATCGTTTGAACTGTTTAAAAAAATGATTCAGAAGATCAATAAAGATGTGGTTTCCTTCCTGATTAAAGCCGATATTTTTATTCAAAATCAGGGAGTGTTGCAGGAAGCCAAAATCCCGCGCGGCCTTGACCGTTCGCAAATGAAAGAGGAGCGTGGCGACCTGCTTTCGCAAGCGCACAGCGATACCCAGGCAGCCGAACAGGTAAAAACTCAACCCGTTAAAGTTGAAAAGAAAGTGGGAAGAAACGACCCCTGTCCGTGTGGAAGCGGAAAAAAATATAAAAACTGTCACGGAAAAAATGCTTAATTTTATCCAAAACTTATAATTTATGAATAACTACTTTAAAATAATTACTATTGTTATTGTTGTAATGATATCGCTTACTGCCTTTAACTGTAATAAATCTACATCGCCTCCGCCCGAGAATGTTTTTTCCTATCGCGAACCCATTCAAAACCCGCCCGACGAGTTTAAGATATATTTCGATATATCTCAAACGGGCGACAGAATTGCTTCGGTAATGTTTGCCGACAGTTCGGTTTGGGCCATTTCCAATCTTGGCGATTCCAAAGCAACCTTTTTTATTCAAAATCCCGAAGGTGATAAAAAGGGAATCAACAGCACCGAAACGCTGGCTCTCAGAAGCGGTGTTTGGTATTATTTTGTTGCCAACAATAATAATTATACCGAACTGAAGGATTTTTATTGTGGTTTGGTAAAGCAACAGGATTCCTATAACGATTTTGAGCCGAAGTTTTGAGTCTGGTGTTCATTAATAAAATAGCTTATGAAGAAATATTATACTTTTCTGTTCGTCGTTTTATTCATGTTTCCGTTTTTTGTTCATGCGCAAGCGCCGGCTCCGGCAGCTGTTAAAAATAAAGGGAAGCGTCCAAAAGTAGGTTTGGTTTTAAGCGGAGGGGGTGCCAAGGGTTTTGCCTATATCGGTTTATTTAAGGTGCTGAAAGAGGTAGGCCTTCACATCGATTACGTAGCAGGAACCAGTATAGGCAGCATTATGGCCGGTTTTTATGCGGCTGGGTACGATCCTGATACCTTAACGGCTATTGTTAGAGCACAGGACTGGGATAAAGTGATGTCGGATGATGTTGACCGTAAGTATGTGCCGTTTATTGATAAAGAGATGGGAAATAAATTGGTAATTGCCCTCCCTATTGATAAGGAAAAACGGGCTGTCTCTTTAATGTCTTCATTGTCGGAGGGGCAAAATGTTGACCTGCTTTTAAACAGGTTCTTTGCTTCTAATTATAAAACAAGAGACTTTAGTAAATTACCGGTTCCTTTTTTTTGTATTGCTACCGACCTGTTTACAGGTAATGCCGTTTTGCTTGATACCGGTAGTATGGTGCATGCCATACGCGCAAGTATGTCCATTCCCGGTTATTTTAATCCGGTTAAATATGGCGATAAATATCTTGTTGACGGGGGTGTGGTAAATAATTTCCCTGTAATGGATATGAAAAATAAAGGAGTAAGCTTCGTAATTGGAGGTGATGTTCAAATGGGGCTTGCACACGATATAAAACAATTAAGTACGGTTACCGATGTAATCATGCAGATAACCGGATATCATGCCGAACGTGCCAATAAAATCAATCTTGCCAATACCGACCTCTATATCCATTTTGATATGGGTTCGTATAATATGATGAGTTTTAACGATTACGATTCCATTATCGCCATCGGTGAACGAACCGCGCGAGCGCATTATGACGAGTTGAAAGCATTAGCAGATTCGTTAAACGAATTGAAATATGTGCCTGTAAATGAATTTAACGGTAAACCGCTCGATTCGGTTTTTGTTAGTAGTATCGAAATTGTAGGTAATAAAAAAGTTCCCGCAAAATATTTTCATAACCTTTTTGCTTCGGTAAAAGGTGAAAAAATATCGGTTGATAAACTCGAATCAATCGTTAACCAGATGTTTGGATCAGGGTTCTTTAAACATGTAAAATATGAACTTCAGGATGTGGGCGATGATAAAGTGAATGTGGTTATTCATGTTAAAGAAACAGGAGTGGGAGAATTGGCTGCCGGTATCCATTATGATACGGATTATGGCGGTGCACTACTCGTTAATGCGATGTTTCGGAATGTTCTTATCAGGGGTTCAAAAATGTATCTGAACATGCAGCTTGGAAACTCAAACCGGTTACGTTCCATGTTTGTTATGGACCGGGGACCTAAACCCGGTTTTGGTGTCGCTACCGATTTCTATGGTTTCGATTTTGGTGATTATGACGGAGATATTCAATCAAATGAACTTTCTTTTACCAACTATAAATTTTCGGCTTTTGCAAGCAATACATTTTTAAATCAGTATAACCTGAGATTTGGTGTTGATTACGAGTACTTTGCCATGAATCAAAATGTGTACGATTCGCTATATGAGCCGTTTACCGGATTTAATAGTTATTTAACCCTGTTTGGAGAATTTAATTTTGATACTCGCGACAGGGCCAGCTATGCTACTAAAGGTACCTTGTTCAAAAGCAGAGTCGAGTATATTTTACCTCTGTCGAAAAACTGGTCGAGCGAGGTGTTTGACAATGCTACCATTCTTTTTGTGAATTTTGAAGGGAATATTGCCGTGGATAAAAAAAGAAAGCTTGTTTTCAGACCGGGTCTCTTTGCAGGTTATACATTCAATAAAAAGATGCCGCCGTTTAATCACTTTTTCGGAATCGGAGGATTTAATAATTTCCAGTTTGAGGATAATATTGTTCCTTTTGCGGGAACAAAGTTTATTCAGGAGTTCGGGCATGTTACCGGAATTGGAAGATTGAGGCTGCAATATAATATATATAAAAAATTATATCTGATAGGAAGAACCGATTTTGGCGTTATCGCATGGGATTTTGATGATCTGATGGATGATACTGAAATTATGGCGGGATATGCTATTACTGCTGCTTACGACAGCTTTATCGGGCCGATTGAAATCACTGCTATGGGATCGAATGTTTCGGGACTTGCAGGCTTTGTAACACTTGGCTTTTGGTTTTGATTGGTAATAAATGAGATTGTTTGCCGGAAGTACTATAACTTTCGGGCCTAAAATAAAATTTAATACAGATGAAATATAAACGAGTCCTGTTAAAACTTAGCGGCGAAGCCCTGATGGGAAGTAAAAATTACGGCATCGATCCGGCAACCTTAGCGGTTTATTGCGAACAGATAAAAGAGGTGGTTACCGGCGGCGTTCAGGTGGCCATTGTTATTGGCGGGGGTAATATTTTCCGCGGACTTCAGGGGGCCGCTGAAGGATTCGACAGGGTTCAGGGCGATTACATGGGTATGCTCGCTACTGTAATTAACTCCATGGCCCTGCAGGCCGAGCTGGAAAAACAGGGAGTGGCAACCAAACTGCTTTCGGGCCTTAATATCGACCCCATTGCCGAAAGTACCAGCGGCAGGAAAGCTATTGATAACCTGAACGAAGGAAAAGTGGTGATTATTTCGGGCGGAACGGGCAATCCGTTTTTTACCACCGATTCGGCTTCGGCGTTGCGTGCCGTTGAAATTCATGCTGATGTGCTGCTGAAAGGTACTCGTGTGGATGGCGTTTATACCGCCGATCCCGAAAAAGACCCCAATGCCGTTAAATATGATAAACTTACCTTTGACGAAGCTTACCAAAAACAGCTGAAGATAATGGATATGACCGCCTTTACCCTGTGCCGCGAAAACAACATGCCCATTTTGGTTTTTGATATGAATACAAAGGGAAATCTGCTGAAAGTGGTTAATGGGGAAAGTATCGGTACTGTGGTGTCCAATTAATATTAATCAGCTTTGCTGAAAAAAATTAACATAACCGGAGAAAGGTTGCTGGTTGTCATTATTTTGATAATTGCAGCCTTTTTACGTTTTTGGGACTTTGGTTCCATTCCCTTTATGCACGATGAGTTTAGTGCAATATTCAGAACACGGTACGATTCGCTTTCCGAAGTAATTCAAATCGGGGTAAAACAAAACGATACCCATCCTGCCGGCGTGCAGATATTTATCTATTTATGGATTAGGCTTTTCGGGCTTTCCGAACCGTTGCTGAAGTTTCCGTTTGCTTTGTTGGGTGTTGGTTCGGTTTATTTGTCGTGGAAGGTCGCCCGGCGATGGTTCAATGAAAATACGGCACTCTTTACCGCTTTGATAATGGCGGTTACACAGTATAATATTTTTTACAGTCAGCTGGCACGGCCCTACGAACCGGGATTGTTTTTTTCGCTGCTAACGGTTTGGTTCTGGACCAAAGTGGTGTTTGATGAATTTCCGAAAACTTCATCGTGGATTTGGTTTGTGGTTTTTATGGCGGTTAACAGTTACATTCATGCCTTTACCCTCTTTTTTAATCTGTTGGTTGGAGCTACGGGATTATTTTTTGTTAGGGGAATCAAACTGAAATATTACCTGTTGGCCGGTTTGGCCGTTTTGATACTTTTTATTCCGGGAATACCTGTTTTTACAGCCCAGCTTGGCAGAGGGGATATAGGCGGGTGGCTGGGGCCTCCCAAACCCGATTTCCTGATTCAATATTTTCGGTATGTTTTTCATTACTCGCAATGGTTTCTGTTCACTGTGCTGGCAATTACCACATATCTTTCGGTAAAATACTTTAACAACGGCAGTGCGTTAAACAGGTTTCGGTTGATTGGCTTTTTCTGGTTTTTGATAACCTTTTTAACGGCCTATTTTTATTCTGTATGGCGAAGTCCGATTATTCAGTATTCAACCCTGTTGTTTGTTTTTCCGTTTCTTTTGATGGCGTTTTTTTCGTTTTTCAACAGGCTGCCCAAAGGTACCCTCATTGTTGCTTTGTCGTTGATACTGATTACAGGTGTTTTTACCCTTGTTTATGAGCGGTTGCATTACCGGATTATGTACAAACAGGGATTTGATCAAATTCCTGCAAGGGTAATTTCCGATCTTAATAAATATGATGATAAAAAGGTGGCGATTGTACTTCAATCGCCCGATACCCGTATGTTTGATTACTATTTTGAAAAATACGGAACATCTCCTGATTATTTTAAAACAGAACGGGAAAAAACCCCTGCTGACGTTATCAAATATCTAAAATCTCGTGGTGCAGATGTTGTGCTTTTCGGCTGGGCCGACCATGCTCCGCCGGAGTATCTTGAAACCGTGAAAACGGAGTACCCTTTGGTTGTTGAGCAGATGTCGATGTTTAATTCGGAATATTGGGTGCTGGCAAAAGAGCCTTTTACGGGCAGTGCTGAAGTTAAACGGAGTTTGTTAAAAGAGAGGGAAGCATTTAAGGTTTTTAGTAAGAATAAATACGGTAAGGCGATAAAAATATGGCCCGATTCGGTTTCGTTAAATAAATGGGATGTAATTAATGTTCAGCTACAGATCGGTAGCGATTCGGTGGTGGGTGATGCAATGCTGGTAATTGACTGGCGCGACACTGCTGATAATCCGTTTTATTGGTCGGGTGCATATTTAAACAGCTTTTTTATTAAAAACAACAACTATTATGTAACGGCTTCTTTGAGATTGGGAGATTTGCCGAAAATCCCCGAAAACAGTCTGATTAAGTTCTATATATGGAAAAAGGATGATTCGGAAATAATGGTGAAAAACATGAGCGTTTTTTTAACCCGCGTTGACCCGGTGGAGAACGGATTGTTTGAAAATATTCGTTGATTTAATTTTTTTGTCTTACGACTAAAATATTATATTTGCGTAACCTTAAAAATATGAGCTATGACTGACGATGTAATTTTAGTTTTGGAAGAAGCGGAAGAGACCATGCAACACGCCATTAAGCATCTTGAACATGAATTTTCAAAGATACGGGCCGGAAAAGCAAATCCTGCCATGTTGCGGGGTATTTTGGTTGACTTTTACGGGGTGCCTACTCCCATTGAACAAACCTCAAGCATTAATACTCCCGATGCCCGTCAGATAATTGTTCAGCCTTTTGATAAGAGTACCATTCACGAAATTGAAAAGGCCATATTAAATGCCAATCTCGGTTTTAATCCTTCCAACGAAGGCGAAATATTGCGCATTAATGTTCCGCCGTTGACCGAAGAGCGTCGTCACGATTTGGTAAAACAGGCAAAAACCGTTGCCGAAGATACAAGGATAGGAGTGAGGAATGACCGGCGCAAGGCGAATGATGAGTTAAAAAAACTTGAAAAAGACGGATTGGCGGAAGATGAGGTAAAACACGGTTTGGATGAAGTTCAGAAACTAACGGATAAGTATATTGAAAAAATTGACAAGCTGCTTGAGCTAAAGGAAAAAGATATTTTAACGGTGTAATAAAAAAAGCGGAAATTATTTCCGCTTTTTTTATTGATGGTATTATTTTTTAATCTGTTTCTTCTTTTTTCGTTTTAGGTTGCTAATGGTTTTAAACGCAAGTTTTGCAACGGTGGCGGTGGTAATATACGTGTTCATCATGCTGCCTGCCGCCATCTTAACCAAATTGATAAAGGTGAATTCTTTTTCAATCTCTTTGAATTTTACCTGTATAAGCTCCTCTTTTTCCTTAATTTTTTCTTTTTCTTCAATCAGTATTTTATTAAAAGATTCTTCATCTTTTAAATTGACTTTTTCTATCGTTTCATCGCCATCTTTATCGCTGTCGTCTTCAAAAAAGATATCGGTTAACAGTTTTAGGATGGGGTTGAACAATAACTGTTTTCTGAAAATAATGGTGATAATGGCCAATACTGCGTAAAAACCTGCAATAATAAGATAACCTTCATACATTTTGGAGGTAATACCATCGGAATACCACCATACAAAAGCAAATGAAAAGAAAAGGGTAAAGCTGGTTGCAATGGCAAACAGAATTAGAAAAAGGGCAGAAAAAGACGAGAGCTTACCCGTCTTTTTTGCTGCCTGCATTTTTTGATACTTGATCTGAAGATCAAGATATCCTTTCATTTCATCTACCGTTTCCCTTAAGGAATTGTTAAGGTTTTGCTTTTCCATTGCTGTTAACTTTCAGCTTTTGCACCTTTTACCTCTTCAATTTTAGCCTGCGCAGTTTCTTTAACTTCTTCTAATTTTGTTTGGGCTGCATCTTTAACGTCCTCAATAACATCGGTAACGGTCTCTCTGAGGTCTTCAAATTTTTCCTGAAGCTCCTCGGCAATGTCTTTCGACTTGTCGGCCAAACGGTTACGTGTTTCTTCTCCTGTGGCCGGGGCAAAAAGCAATCCTGCAACTGCACCTACGGCAGCGCCTATAACAACGCCTGCCATAAAGGCAAATCCTGAACTTGAACTATTGTCACTCATAATATTTAGTTTTTTTGGTTAATAATTACTTTAATTACAATGTTAAACGTAAATAACCCAAAAAGTTACATTTTTGTTGTTAAAAAGTTTACAAACTTAACACGGTTCATAAACTGTTTGGCTATTACTTTAACAATGGTGTAGGTGGGAACAGCAAATATCATACCAACAACACCGGCAAGTTTGCCGCCGATAATGATTGCCAGGAATATTTCCACAGGATGTGCTTTAACGCTTTTAGAATATATTTGAGGCTGTAAAACAATGTTATCAATTACATTGGCTCCGAGGAAAACAATGGCTACATAAAAAATGGAGGTAAACACCATATCGTACGACCCGAAGGCAAGCTCCGACAGTCCTGCCAATAACATTCCTATCATAGCTCCCATCAGCGGCCCGAGATAGGGAATAACGTTCATCAGTCCGCCCATAAAACCTATTAAAATGGCATTGGGAACACCAAGTATAAACAGGGCAACCGATTCGATGGTCATCATAATGCCCACTTCAAGCAGGATGCCGTGGAAGTATCTTACCAACAGTAGTTTTGAGTGGTGTAAAACCTGATCCATATCCTCCTCATATTTTACTGGTGTTAAAACAAGCACCAAACGCTTCATCAATGTGTCGTCAAGTAAAAAATAAAAAGAAAGGAATAATATGATGAATGTGCCCATAAACACTGATCCTGTTGCCGAAACCAGTGAAGCAAAAAAGTTGGTGAATTTTGCCACATCGATTAAATTTGAGAGTTGCTCCTGCAGGTAAACTGCAAAAGACTGCTCGGGATTAACCACGTTGTATTTGATAAGGAAATCGTTAACGGCAACAAACGAATCGTGATAGTGTTTTAGCAGTGCATCCATATTGATGGATGAAATGATGTTGGCCTGATATATAATTAACGGAACAATAAAAAGAATAAAAATAACGAAAATTAAAATAATTGTGAAAAAGGTAATGGAAACGCTTACGGTATGTGATATGGGGTATTTAAAGAGTTTCTTTTTTTCCAGCCATTTAACCATAGGAGTTCCCAGCATGGAGACAAAAGTGGCTACCAGCATGTACATTACCAGATCGGAAAAATACCAGGCAAATAACACAAAAAGTGTAAAACCGATTAACGGCCTGATATAATGGGAAAATGATTCGCTCATGCTTTTTTTGTCAAAGATACTAAAATGATTAAAAGTTTGGAGTACTTAAAGCCTATGTTGTTGTATTCCTAACTTCAGGCACTTTAACTCTCTACTCACGTTAATCAGAGGCGGTGTGTCTTATTTAAGATTTTCAATTGGAGATTTATGATTTTTGATTTGCCTGCCCGTCTGGCAAGCGGGCCTGGCCCTTCCGCAAACCCCATCGTCATTCCGAAGGAGGCACGACTGAGGCCCGCCCGAACGTACCGTTCGGTACGGGCGGGAATCTCCTAAGGATCAGCCTGCCCTTGGCAACAAAAGGGAATTCGGTAGATTATAACAGGGGATTTCCGCCTGCCGGACGGGCAGGCCTCCTCCTTTGTCGTCAGAATGACGCGTGAGTAGCAGTCGTTGGAATGACGGGATGGTTTCAATGAACGAAGTGGTTTTGGATTCCTTTCCCTCGAACTTCAAACTTCCAAACCTCCAAACCTTGAATCACCAGCACCCAGCATCAAGCACCCAGCAACAAGCACAACCTCTCAACTTCTCAACCTCTCAACCTCTGAACTTTTAAACCTCTGAACTTCTCAACCTCTGAACTTTTAAACCTCTGAACTTCTAAACCTCTCAACTTCTAAACCTCTCACAGTTCATCTGCAAATAGCAGCCTGTTTACTTTTCAACGGCATCGTAAAACAGTTGATGAATATTGGTTCGGATATCCAGTTCCGAGATTTTACTGTTGTTCATATCAGGATAAACCCTGTTGGAGATAAAGACATAAACCAGTCCGTTGGCGGGGTCGGCCCATGTGTAGGTTCCGGTAAATCCCGAATGGCCGAAGCTTTCGGGCGAGGCGCTTTTACAATTGGTGCGGTGCTCTTCGTATTCATGCAGCGGTTTGTCGAAACCCAGTCCTCTGCGGTTTTCCGAGTTAGGAAAGGGGTAAGAGGTAAACTTTTTAACTGTTTCCGGCCGCAGGTACTCAGTTCCGTTGTAAACACCTCCGTTAAGCAGCATCTGCATCACAACGGCAACATCGTGTGCGTTGCCAAACAAGCCGGCATGTCCCGAAACGCCTCCCAACATTGCCGCCCCCTGGTCGTGTACATCACCTCGTAAAACCTGTTTGCGAAAAATCGTATCGTTTTCGGTAGGGGCAATTTGATTCAAAGGAAATTTTTTCCGCGGCAGATAGGTCAGCCGGTTTAGTTTCATGGGTTGATAAAAAGTGTTTTGTACATACTCTTCCAGCGGTGCGTTGGTAATGTTTTCGATCATTGTTTTAAACAGATAAAATCCCAAATCGCTGTAATGATACTCTTTTTTGTTGCTTAAGGGTGATTCGAGCAATTCGCGATAAATTTCGTAGGAATAGTTTTTTTTAATGTACATGTTTTGAGCCACACGTACCGGGTAATTTTCCGTGATGACGGGGTGATAAATGGTTGTGTCGGGACCGTAATTGCGCAGCGTTGAGTCGTAATAGGGTATCCATGCCGTTAAGCCCGCCTGATGAGCCAGTACATCCCTGAATTGTAAATACTCTTTATTTGTTCCTTTAAGCATGGGCAGGTAGTTTGCCATGGGTTTGTCCAGGTCAATTTTACCGGTTTCTTCCAGTTTCATCAGCGAGATGGTGGTGGCAAGGATTTTTGTCAATGAAGCCAGATCGTATATGGTTTTGTTGTTAACGGCAATTTTTTTGTCGTAGGTTTGGTAGCCAAAGGTTTTGTTGTAAAAGATATGTCCGTTTTTAACAGCAAGTATTTGGCAGCCCGGAAAAGCACCGATTTCAATTCCTTTAAGTGCCGTTGAGTCGATTTTTTTAAGTATGCTGGTGTTAATACCAAGTTTTTTCGGATTTATGTAGTCTATGGTAGTGTGCAGGTTCGATATGCCGGTTCCCGCCTGAAAACCGGCAATGCTCACGGGCAACCTGCCTGAAGGTGTTCGCTTGCCTTTGATGATTGCTGCCGATGCCCGTTGGCTGACAGGTTTGTCCTGATATGAAACCACTATGGCCTTCATCTTTTCAAGGTTATTAAAAAAGGCAAGTGCATAGGGACTGGCAAACACATCAAGAACAACATCGGTGACGGATGCAATCGAATCGATAAGCTTAACGTCATTATCCGTTATTCCATATCGTTTGCTTGCAAGGATGTTTGTGTTTAATACGGCTATAATGGCCCTGTTGTATTTTGACGATTGTTTCAATATCCGTTTTACATCTTTGTCGGATGAATTATGAGCAAGCCTGAATGTTTTATCGATTTTTAAACCGGACAACGATTTTTCAAAAGTTGTTACTTTGTTTTCGCCGATTACCAGCAACATGGTTTTTTGTTTGTTTTTTTTCAGCGGCACCATATCGCCTTGATTTTTTACCAGGGTAATGGCTTCTGAAAAAAGTTTGTCGGACAGCATCTTGTATTCCGGTTTGTTCAGCTCTGCCATCAGGTTTTCGGTTTGAATTTTTTTTCGTTGCCATGCTCCTGTCAAATATTTGTACCGCAATATTTTTTTACAACTCTCCTCCAGTCGCGATTCAGGTATCTGCCCCTGTTTTATCCCGTTGGAGATGGTTTTAACCGCCGACGGAATATCGTCTGGAATTAACAACAGATCGTTTCCCGCTTCAAAAGCCAGATACGATACGCGGTCGTTGCCGTAATTATTGGTAACCCCTTTCATGTCGAGTGCATCGGTAATTATTAGTCCGTCATAACCCATTTTGTTTTTTAACAGTCCGGTAACAATGGGATACGAAAGGGTAGCCGGATGGTTTTTTATGGTGTCGAGTGCCGTTACCGAAAGGTGTGCCACCATGATGGAACGGACACCACCGGAAATAAGCCGGGTGTAGGGTTTAAGGCCTTCTTTTTCAATTTTGTCAATGGGTGCTGTTACCACGGGCAGTGTTTTGTGCGAATCCTGCCAGGTATCGCCGTGTCCGGGAAAGTGTTTTGCGCAGGCCACAATGCTTTCGTCTTGTAACCCTTTCATGTACAGTGCCCCTTTTTTACCCACCTGTTCGGGGTTTTCGCCAAAGGAGCGCATTCCGATTACGGGATTTCGTGGATTGCTGTTTACGTCGATTACCGGAGCAAAATTGATATGGATGCCCATTCTTTGGCACTGTTTCCCTATTTGCCTTCCCATTTCATAAATCAACGAATCATTATCAATGGCACCAAGCGTCATTTGTAACGGGTATTTCAGCGTTCCTTTTAAACGCATACCCAATCCCCATTCGGCATCAATGGTGGCCATTAACGGAGTTCGGGCCGATTTATTCCAGGCGTTGAACTGTTTTGCTTCGGCTTCGGGGTTGCCGCCAAAAAAACAAACGCCGCCGAGGTTGTATTTTTTAATGTATTTGCCTGCAGTTTTTAAATAGGGCTGCCAGGGGTAATTTGCCCTTACAAATATCAGCTGGCCTACCCGCTGCTCCAACGTAAGAGCGTTGTAAACCGAATCGACCCACCGGTTCATTTTTTGCACATTAACAGGATTTTGTGCGTTGACTGAAGAGAAACCGGACAGCATTAAAAAAACAAGGAAGGAATAAAAATATTTCATGGTTATAATTAATGATTGGCTAAAAACATTTCCATTCAAAAATAGATATTTTACCGATGAAACATTCGTGAACGGCGATAACTTGTAAAATGTTTTAAACTTTATGATTGATAACCGGGAAAAAGATATTTTTACAGTTCAAGAAATGAATAAATCTATTTCGTAATTTGTGCAAAAATGAAGTTTTGGGAAAAAGCAAAGGATAAATTATTATCGCGACATACGTTGATGTTAATGATTGTGGTTAAAAGCGAAGGTTCCAGTCCGGGGAAAGCCGGTTTTAAGATGATGGTGTCGGATGATGGCGATATTTGGGGCTCTATCGGAGGCGGGAACATGGAGTACCGTTTAACCGAACAATGCAGGAGGTTATTGAAAAATGGTAATAAGCTACCCTTTATTCAAAAACAGGATCATCATCCCGATGCGGGAAAAGATAACTCGGGCATGATATGCTCGGGGGTTCAGTGGGTTGCCTTTTATACCATCGGCCAAAACGACATGCAACTTGTTGAACAGATCATTCAAATTGAAGATTCTAAATCCGACCAAGTAATATCTTACACCGAAAAAGGCATTTCGATTTCAGCCCCTGAAACCGAAACGGTTTATCCCTTAACAAAAATAGATGATAACAGATGGAATTTTGCCGAACAGCCCGGATTAAAAAACCTGTTGTGTATTTTCGGGGCGGGCCATGTAAGCCTGGCACTAAGCAAGCTGGCTAAAGAGACCGGATTTGATGTGTGGGTATTTGATAACAGAAATCATATCAACACTTTTGACGAAAATGTTTATGCCGATAAAAAAGAGGTGATTGATTATGGTGCAGCCTCAAAGTGTGTAAACGAAGGAAATCATGTTTACGTTGCCATTATGACGTTTGCCCATAAAAGCGACACCCTTGTTTTAAAGCAGATGATTAACAAAAAGCTGAAATATCTTGGCATGATGGGCAGCGACCTTAAAGTGCGAAGCGTATTTGATACGCTTGAGGCGGAAGGCTACACCAAAGAGACGCTTTCCGTTATTGATGCTCCCATCGGGATACCGATTAACAGCATAACCCCTCCCGAAATAGCAGTAAGTATTATGGCAAAGATGATTGCCGTAAAAAATTCATAAAAAAAATTTTCGACAGCGGTTTTTTTTAAGTTTGCACCCTGAATCTGCTTTCTGTAGCAAAAAAATATCACGGAAACCCCTGTTGAATGAATAATACATTAATAAAAACCTTTTCAATATTTCTTATAACGGCTTTAACACTATTAACCTTTTGTAATACAAAAAAGGCAGATAAGCCTCAAAAAGTGTTGGATCACGAAATTGAAATAAAGCTGATTAAAAGAAAAATTACCACTTACAAAGATATTGAGCCCATTACCGACAGTCTTGTCCGCCCTATTGACTATCTTAATGTGATTTCGTTAAAAGGACTTTCCGTTAAAGAAAAAAAACAACGATTTGTCGATCTTATTTTGCCCGCCATACTTATTGCAAAAGAGGAATATCGCGAAAGATTAAACTGGGTAAATCTTGTAGATGCTAAAGATTCGCTTACCGCTCACGAAACAAAACTACTTGGCGATTTGATGAAAAAATATCACGCAACAAATGTTTCCGATTTGAAATTGCGTTTAAAAACACACCCCGTTAGCATTGTGCTTGCCCAGGCATCCATTGAGTCGGGATGGGGTACATCGCGCTTTTTTACCAAAGCCAATAACGTTTTCGGCGTGTGGTCGTTTGATCCCAACGATCCGCGAATACCAAGTTTGAGTACGCGCTGGGGTAAACATATGTATCTATACAAATACAATTCGTTGTCGCAATCGGTTGACGACTATTTTAAACTGCTTGCCACGCGCCGCCCTTTTGAACAGTTCAGGAAAATGAGATTAAAAACCGATGATCCCTACAAGTTGGTTAATTATTTAAAAGACTACAGCGAAAAAGGAGAGGAATATGTACAATTGCTGAAGTCGCAAATTAAACATAACAATTTTACCCGTTACGACCATTACGTAATCGATCCCAAATATTTTGTAAAATAAAGGAAGCCGTACAGGGCGTTATTTTTTAATTTAATACCGTAACGGTTAAAAAATACCCCCTCTGTTTGGATTATAAAATTTGCCTGACGAACAGCCTGTTAGCGGTAATATGGTGCTGTTTTCGGGTGAGAAAAAATAAAATTGTTCCAAATTAATAACCAAACCTTAATTTATTCTATCTTTATTGCAACAATTCAGTGAAGGTACACATTGGTTATGCTACACGGGTATTACACGGAAATTGATGAAAGGATAAAGTATATTAAGGCGGGAGAAACGGGTTTTGGTATAAATGATGACCTGTTGGTATCCAGTCCTTTAGGCTCGTGCGTTGCGGTAATAGCTTATGATGTTAAGGCAATGACGGGCTGTATGGCCCATGTAATGTTACCCGGCAATGCTTTCCCCGGTCGAAAACCAAAAGATCAAAATAAATATGCCGAAAATGCAATAAACTATTTATTAAACCGCATGAAATATGCCGGTACCGATCTTAATAACCTGCATTTTTGCCTTGTTGGCGGAGCCAATGTTCTTAAAAAAAGAGACAGTTTTATTGAAAAAGATGTTGTGGTAAGTATTTATCAAATTCTTTTAGAAAAAAAGATGGTGATAAAGGCTGCCTCTTTGGGAGGAACCCAACGCCGGTCGGCAAAACTCGATATTGAGACAGGCATTGTTTATTATACTGTTGGTAACAGTAAAGAGATGATTTTATGGAAATTCAATCAATAATTAATTCATAGATTTTTTAAGCGTATGGCAACAAAAAGTGATAAATCTAAAAAAGAGCTTTTAACTAAAATTGAAAAGTTAAAACAAGAATTATCCCAATTAAAGGCTGATAGTAAACAGGTAATGTCAGAAATTGGTGCTTCCTCGTCTGCTGTCGATTCAGGCACTGTTGCAGCGCTTAAAGCTATTTTGGAAAGCCCCATGGGGGTTATAATATTTTCGCTGGACAAACAATATCGTTATCTCTATTTTACAAGTCAGCATAAGCAAACCATGAAACAAATATGGGGTGTTGATATAAAGACGGGGGATAATATGCTCGACTTTATCAAAAATAAAGAGGATCGTGCCAAAGCCAAAGCTAACTTTGACCGTGCATTAAGCGGCGAAAGGTTTATTTTGCACGAAGAGTATGGCGATGAAAACCTTAAACGTATTTTTTACGAAGACAGGTATTCGCCGGTTTACGATGAAGACAACAATATATCGGGTTTGTCGGTTTTTGTTATCGATATTACATACCAAAAAAAGATTGCGGTTAAACTGCAACAACAAATAAACCGGTATGTTGCACTTAACGACCGTTACAAGAAACTCAATGAAGAACTGGTTTCTTTAAACCAACAACTTCAGGCTACCGAACAGCAATTAAGAGCATCAAATCAGCAACTGGAAGCAAATAACCAACAGTTGGCGGCTACCGAACAGCAACTTAAAGCGGCTAATATTCAGCTTAAAGCAAGTGAAAATAATTTGAAGGCATTGTTTAATGCCATGAATGATATTATCCTCGAAGTGGACTATAACGGAAAATATCTTTACGTTGCACCAACCAATCCTTCACTGCTGTTCAAGCCTGTTGACGAAATTATCGGTAAAACCATGCACGAGCTTTTTCCAAAAGAAAAGGCCGACCTGTTTCTTGCAAAAGTTCGCAAATGTATCAACGATAATACTCCTTTTACCATACAATATCCGCTGGAAATAAAAGGAGAAACTTATTGGTTTGAAGGAAGAGGTACGCCCAAATCCGAAAACAGTATCCTGTTTATTGTTCAGGATATTTCCGAAAGAAAAAAAGCAAACGAAGCCATTATCAAACTTACTCATATAGCCACTCAAAGTCCGGTTGCAATAGCGGTAACCGATTTGAACGGTAATCTGGAGTACGTTAACCCTAAATTTGAAGAACTTACCGGATATATTGCAGACAAAGTAATCGGGAAAAATCCGAGAATTCTTAAATCGGGTAAACATTCAGAGAAAATGTATAAGGATTTATGGAAAACAATCGTTTCAAATAAAACCTGGAGAGGAGAGTTTCATAATAAAAAGAAAAACGGAGAATTATACTGGGAAAGAGCATCAATCTCTCCTATTTTTGATGAAACCGGAAAAAAAATTAATTACATAAAAATTGCCGAAGATATTACCGCAAGTAAACGAACCGAACATGCTCAGCAAATAATTTACAACATTTCAAATGCCGTTAATACATCTGAAAATTTACAGGAATTTATCGGTACTGTTAAAGAAGAGCTGGGAACCATAATCGATACCACCAATTTTTATGTGGCACTTTACGATAGCAAAACAAATACCATTTCGCTACCTTTCCATGTTGACCAAAAGGATGAAATTACAACCTTCCCTGCCGGAAAAACCCTTACGGCTTACGTTATTAAAACAAAAAAATCGTTATATGCCAATCAAAAAGTTTTAGATAAACTTGAAGAAGCAGGAGAAGTTGAAATGTTTGGGGCACAGTCGAAAATATGGGTCGGCATTCCTTTAATCTTAAAGAAAAAAGCAATTGGAGCCCTCGTTGTTCAAAGCTACGATAACGAAAACGCCTATAGCAGATCCGACATGAGTATTCTTGAAATTATTGCCAGCGGAATAAGTTCCTCGCTCGAACGTAAACGTTTTGAAGATGAACTTAAAATAGCTCTTGATAAAGCCAAAGAGAGCGACCGGCTTAAAAGCGCTTTTCTTGCTAATATGAGTCACGAAATCCGTACACCCTTAAACGGAATTCTGGGTTTTGCAAACCTTCTTGCCGAACCCGACCTTACCAACGACGAACGTAGCATGTATGCATCGGTAATTAATAAAAGCAGCCGGCGTTTGATGAATACCATTAACGATCTTATTGAAATCTCAAAAATTGAAGTGGGACAGGTGGATGTAATAAATAAGTCGGTATCGGTTAATAAGTTGTTAAATGAGCTTTATACCTTCTTTTTACCCGATGCAAACGAAAAAGGAGTCTCGTTAAATGTTTCCTATTCCAATTCCGATGAGGAGTCGGTAATTATTACCGATGAGTTTTTGCTAAACGGCATCCTTACCAATCTTATTGATAATGCCATTAAATTTACCAACGAAGGCAGTATATCATTCGGATATGAAATTAAAAATGATATGGTAGAATTTTATGTTAAGGATACCGGTATCGGAATCCCTGATAGTAAAAAGAAGTCGATTTTTAATCGCTTTGAACAGGCCGAAATCGGACACTCACGCTCTTACGAAGGGTCAGGCCTTGGACTTTCAATATCAAAAGGTTATGTCGAGCATCTTGGTGGTGAAATTTGGCTTGAATCGGAGGAAGGAAAAGGTTCGTTGTTTTTCTTTACAATTCCTTACAACCTGGATAAGAATGCAAAACATCAGACTGTTAAAAATGTTGAACCGGAGTCCTCCGAAAAAATATTAAATACCGAAACCAATATTCTTGTTGTTGATGATGAGGAAATTAATTTACTATTCCTCGAAAAAATATTAAAAGGTAAATACGATAATATTGCTTTTGCACAGTCGGGCGAACAAGCGGTGGAAATCATCGAAAGTATTCCTGAAATCAAAGTTGTTTTAATGGATTTAAAAATGCCCGGTATTGATGGATTTGAAGCAACAAAACAAATAAAGAAGATTAATAAAGATGTTGTTGTAATTGCTCAAACCGCTTATGCGCTTGAAGGAGACCGTGAAAAAGCTCTCGAAGCCGGTTGTGATGATTATATTACCAAACCGATAGATAAAACCAAACTTTTGGAAATGATAGAAGGCTATCTTGGTGCATGATTAGTAAATATTACAGATAGTGTTGATAATTAATGCTTATCAAAACTTAAAAGTTGTAAACATATGAAAAAAATATACAAATTATTGCTGTTTTTATTAATCGGCTTCATTTTAAGTAACGGGGTTGAAGCACAATATTATGTTTCGCTTTCAGGTTCCGATAATAATCCCGGAACATTGGAACAACCGTTTAAAACCATTCAAAAAGCTGCCGATATCATGGTTGCCGGCGATACCTGTTTTATTATGGAAGGTAAATACCGCGAAGAAGTTATACCTGCCAATAACGGCGATACCCTGTCTCCGATTGTATTTGTAAATTACAACAATGAAAGGGTGGTTATTCTTGGTAGCGATACCGTTTCGGCAATATGGGAACCCTATCAAAACAATATTTATAAGGTTTGGTTTCCCGATTCGGTTTTGCAGCTCTTTGTCAATAAAAAAAGAGCTTTTCCGGCAAGATACCCCGATTTTGAAAGCGCTGATATATACAGTACCTCCGACTGGAAGCCCGTTTATGCAAATAGTGCCGGCGATGCCCGGTTTACCGGAATGAATAAACCCGAGGGGTATTGGACCGGAGGATATTGTAAAATATTAACCGGAAAAAAATGGATAGCACATGTGGGTAAAATATCAGCTTCTGCCGGTGATATTGTACACTGCGACGAAAGATCGTTTCCGTGGAATAACTACAATCCGTCTGTTTATCTCGGAAACGGCCTGGGATATATTACCGGACATATTCATGCGCTTGATAATGAAAACGAATGGTTTTGGCAAAACGATACATTGTATTATTATCCGAAAGACAACGAAGGAATCGATACCTCGGTATTTGAGGTAAGAACAAGGAATTTCGGGTTCAATTGCCAGGGAAAAGAATATATCACAATTAAGAACATCCATTTTGTTTGGGCATCGGTTACCATGGAAGATGCTAAGGGGTGTACGCTTGATGGTGGCAGTGTTTGGTTTCCTTTACCTTTTTATTTTTATGCCACAGGCTGGGGAAGAAACTCGGCCCCGCCTGATTACACTATTGACGCATGGGATGGAAAAGGTGTGGTGATGTCGGGTACCGGTAATGCGGTTAAAAACTGTTATATAGCCTATAGCTGGGGCGATGGAATTAGTGTGGGAGGAGTGGGAAACCGGATAGAAAACTGTATTGTTGAAAACTGCGACTGGTCGGCAACCGATGCGGGCCCGCTTTGTGCCACAGGTAAAAATCATAACATTTTACACAATACATTTCATACCTCGGCACGTAGTATTTTAGTTCATCGAAAATGCGATAATACCAATATTAAATACAATCATCTTTACGATTGCGGGTTAATGTGCGATGATTTGGGGTTGACCTATTCATATGAAACAAATGGTGCCGGCTCCGAGATTGCCTATAACTGGGTGCACGATAATCACGCTTCGGGAACCGCCAGCGGAATTTACCTCGATAACAAAGATACTGCCTATGTTGTTCATCACAATGTGATTTGGAACTGCCGTACCGCTGTTAGAACAAACAAACCTGCCGTTGATCATGAAATTTACAATAATACGGCCTGGAATTGCTCCTTTGCTCAAGGTGCCTGGGGGCCGTCGGGTACGCATATTGTTAACCAAAAGCTGGTTAATAATCTTTCTGATAAACCATGGAATATCGGTACATATTTCAATACAAACCTGGTTACCAATAACCCCATGTTTGTTGACCCCGATAATGGCGATTTCAGATTGCTTGAAGGCTCACCCGCTATTGATTACGGTACGGTAATACCGGGAATAACCGACGGTTATGCAGGAGATGCTCCTGATGCCGGTGCTTATGAGTTTGGTGGCGAGGACTGGACTCCCGGAAGCAATATCGAAATTCCCGATCTTAGCGATATTGTTGTGGTGTCTGATTCTGCGCAACAGGGACTGATTGCCTATTACCCGTTTAACGGCAATGCTGATGATGAAAGCGGTAACGGGTACAATCCTTCTGCGGTAAATGCCATGCTTACCACCGACCGAAACGGTAACCCTAATAGTGCCTATGCTTTTAACGGAACCGATAGTTACATAGAAATTCCACATATCGGAATCAATCTTTCCAACGATTTTTCTATTACTTACTGGTTTCAAACAAATAATGTACAAACCAGGCAATGGTTGTTCGGTAACAGACATACTGCCTCGGGCAACGAGGGTAATGGCCTCGAAAGTCATGTAAATAATGGAGCATTACATTTCTTTTGGCCGGCGCAGTTGAGCCTTTCGGCAGAAATTACTCCCGGTGAATGGTGTTTTGTCTCTTACCTCAAATCGGGTGATTCTTATAAACTTTATATTAATGCCGGTTTGGTGTGCGACAGTACCAGCTACTCGTCACCTGCCAATAACGATCCCTGGCGTGTAGGTGCTCAATACAATCAAAACGGATGGGGAGCATTTTTAAATGGTAAAATGGATGATATCCGCATTTACGGCAGGGCGCTTACGGAAGAAGAAATTACGAATCTTTACAATGGAGACCCTACGGGATATGTGGAACCTGAAAAATCAGAATCGCCGGTTTTATACATTTATCCCAATCCGGGTACTTCGGTTTTTAAAATCGAAAATATTAATGGTAATATTTCAGACATTAAAGTTTTTGATATTACCGGTAAACTTATTTTGCAAACAGGAAACAAATCGTCGTTCGACTTATCGGAGTTTGGCAAGGGACTCTATTTTGTAAAAGTTTCGGACGTAAATGCTAATGATATATTAACGGCAAAAATAGTAAAGGAATAAATCTTTACGTAATAATGTAATTTGCTGATACGAACCATTACTTTTATTTTGTAATGTGTATTACGGGGGGTCATTAAACTAGAAAAATTCAGAAGGATGAAAAGAAAAAAGATTACGGCATCCGGCTCACAATCACTGTCTAAAAAAAGTAACTATATCTTTGAAAAAGATTTCTTTTTTGGCGATTATTTTAAAAACAATAAGCAGGTAATGCTTGTGGTTGAATATGGTACTAATAAAATTGTTGGAGTAAATAATGCGGCAATCGGTTTTTATGGTTTTCCTGAAAACGAGTTTGTCCAAAAAACGGTTCTTGATTTGAAACTGTTTTTACCGGAAGATTTTGAATTGATAGTACTTGATGCTGAAAAGAATAAGTCGGGCAGATTCGAAATAGTAACCAAATTATCGTCAGGTGATGTCAGAGATGTGGAAGTATTTATTTCATCTTTTAGTTCAAACGATAAGTTGTACCTGATAATAACCGTTAACGATATCTCGGATTACAAAAAATCTCTTAAAGCACTTATTCAGAGCGAAAACAGATTTAAGGCCTTTTCGTCGGCTACCGGTGAAGCGCTGTTTATTTCGTACAACGGCATTTGTATTGATGCCAATGAAGCCGCCGGCAGGATGTTTGGCTATAAACCTGAAGAGTTAATTGGTATTTTCGCTGCGGAAATTTTTGCTCCCGAAAGTCAAAAACTTGTAAAAAGAAATATGCTTTCGGGTTATGAAGAACCTTATGAAGCTCTGGCACAGCATAAAAACGGAACAAAATTCTGGGTTGAGATAGTGGGGCATATGTACGATTATAACGGGAAGAGAACCAGAATTACAGCGGTAAAAAATATTGATGAAAGGGTAAAGATTATAAAACAACTGGCCGAAAACAAAGCCAACCTGGAAGCCCTGATAGAAAATAATGACGATGTGATTTGGTCGCTCGATAAAGAATACCGGTTGCTTACCTTTAATTCGGGATTTAAAAGAATTTTTGAGAAGATTTTCGGTTTAAATGTAAGTCATTACTACAAAGTGCTTTCAACCGATTTTTTTAACGAAAAGTTGTACGAAAAGTGGAAAAGCTATTATGACAGGGCTCTGCAGGGTGAAAGGTTTACCGTATCCTTTTCTCCTCTTAAAAAAATGGACCTCGTGTACGAATTTGCTTTTAATCCTATTTTTGACAATAAAAAGATTATAGGAGTAAGTATATTCGGACGAAATGTTACCGAACGTGTGAAAATTGAAGAGGCATTGAGGGAAAGTGAAGAAAACTTCCGCCTCCTTTTTGAAAGTTCACCGCTTGGTACCTATATTGCCGAACCCAATGGAAAAATAAATGATGTTAACCAGGCTGCTTTAAAAATTTTGGGCTCTCCTTCGGCTGAAGCTACCAAACAAATAAATGTAATTACTTTTCCGCCTTTGGTGAAAAACGGTTATGCCGCCGCTTTTTCAAAATGTGTTGAAACAGCTCAAATACAAAAATTTGAATCGAGATACCTTACCAAGTGGGCAAAAGACCTTTATCTTTCAAGCTATATTGTTCCCCTGAAAAATGAAAAAGGAAAAGTTGTAAAGGTATATACCATTATGGAAGATACCACCGAACGTAACCTTGCAATACAGGCCCTTAAAGAGAGTGAGAAAAAACTTAAAGAGAGCAACAAAACAAAAGATATCTTTTTTTCAATTATTGCCCACGACCTGCGTAGTCCGTTTAACACCATGCTCGGGTTCTCAAAACTGTTAAGCGATAATTATGGCGATTACAGTGAAGAAGAAAAAAAGAAATTTATCAACATCATTTATACAGGTATTAAAGATACTTTTAATCTGCTTGAAAACCTGTTGCTGTGGTCCAGATCGCAAAGGGGAAAAATTGAGTTCAACCCTGAGCGGATAAATCTTTTTCTGCTGACCAACAAAATGATAAAACTGCATAAGCAACAGGCAAACGTTAAATCAATTACCATTTATAATAAAATAAATGAGTATTACTTTGTTAATGCCGATCAGAATATGCTTTCAACCATCATCCGTAACTTATTATCAAATGCCGTTAAATTTACCGGTAAAGGAGGTGTGATTACTTTGAGTTCGGCCACTTCGATAAAAGATGGCAAAAATTTTATTGAGGTGTCGGTAAACGATAGCGGTGTGGGTATTTCGGAAGAGGCCCAGTCCAAATTGTTTGTTTTAAGCGAAATAAGATCGACCCGAGGAACGGAAAACGAAAAAGGCAGCGGACTGGGGCTTATATTGTGTAAAGAGTTTGTTGAAAAACATGGTGGCGACATCAGGGTAAGCAGTAAAGAAGGCAAAGGCAGTACCTTTACTTTTTCCATCCCCGCCGGTTAAACCAAATTGTCGCAATTTACCTGTCCGACCTCTTTTTTTAGTTATTTTGCAGCGGGTTCGCCAATTGGCAGCCCCTGTAAATTGCTTGAATTTACAGTTTAGACAAAAGTGTATGTTGCATAATATAAGTTATCATTTATGAACGAAATATTAGAAATATTAAAATATACCATTCCGGCAATTACCGTATTGGCGGCCGTATGGTTTCTTACCAAAAAGTTTGTTGATTATAACAGCAAACATCTGGTGGTAATGCAGCAAAGTTACGAGCTGGAAAAACAAAAACTGGAATCGGAAAGCAAACGCAAAAGAGAAGAACTGTTTATACCCTTAAAGTTGCAGGCATACGAACGGCTTTCGCTTTTTCTTGAACGCATCAACCCTCCTAACTTAATTCCGCGTGAATTAAAACCGGGTATGAAAGCCGGAGAGCTGAATGCTCAATTGTTAACGGCCGTAAAAGATGAGTTTGAGCATAACATGTCGCAGCAAATATATCTGTCAGACGAGGCGTGGATACTCGTAAAAAATGCCAAAGAGGAAATTTTGAGCCTTATCAACCGTTCGGCTGCTGCCGTTTCGGCAACCGATACCGGTATAAAACTTGCCGAAGTAATTCTCTCGCATACTTTTGAGGAAGGAAAAAATCCTGTTGATTTGGCACTTGCAGCCCTGAAAAACGATATTCGTACACAATTCAGCTAATGATGAAACCGTCAGGTAAACCATCTGTTTCTTTTATTGGCACGGGTAATATAGCCGTCCATCTTGCCAAAGGATTTGGTAAAGCAGGAATAGTTACCGATAGTGTTTGGTCGCCCCGTGAGGAATCGCGTAACCGGTTTGCAGGTGCTGTCGGCTGCAAAGCAGTCCATAATATATTGCACCTTCATCCTTATTCCGATTTCTATATCATTGCCGTTCCCGACGACCGTATTGAAGAGGTGGTGGCAAAAATGCCCGAAGTAAAAGGTATTGTTGCCCATACCTCGGGCATAACCGCCATGCGTGCAATCTCCGCAAGGTTTGATAACAGCGGGGTTTTTTATCCGTTGCAAACGTTTAGTAAAGATAAAGCCGTCGATTTGAGCAATGTTCCCTTTTGTATTGAGGGGAATAACCGGCAGGCTTTAACACGGTTAAACAACCTGGCGGCTGCCGTAAGTGGCAATGTGTTTCATATCGATTCCGAACGTCGTGCAAAACTGCATTTAACTGCGGTAATGGTAAGCAATTTTGTTAATTATCTGTATCATACCGCCGAAGATATACTAACCGATAACGGTTTGCCCTTTGAAATGCTTTTGCCCCTGATTAACGAAGTGGCTTCAAAAGTAGGACATCTGTCGCCCCGCGAAGCCCAAACCGGCCCTGCCCGCCGGAATGATGCCAAAACCATCGAAAAACATCATGAAATGCTTGACGATTATCCCGAGTACAAAAAAATATATCAATTAATAACCCGGCAAATAATAAAACACTACCATGAGTAATTATAAAGCACTGTTAACAAAGGTAGATACCTTTATTTTTGATTACGACGGAGTAATGACCGACGGTAAACTTATCCTGCTTCATGACGGGCATCCGCTGCGTACGGCCAATGTTAAAGACGGCTATGCCCTGCAGCTTGCCCGGCGACTGGGTTACAGGGTGGTGATTATTTCGGGAGGCATATCAAAATCGGTTGAAAACCGTTTTGATGCTTTGCGTATTGAAGATGTGTTTTTGGGGGTTAGCAACAAAATTGAGGTGCTCCAACAATACATGAAAAAAAATAACCTTCTGCCCGAACAGATAGTTTATATGGGAGATGATATACCCGATTTTAAGGCGATGAAAAAGGTGGGTGTTCCGGTTTGTCCGGCCGATGCCACCGAAGAGATTAAAAACATTTCGGTTTATATTTCCGATAAAAAGGGCGGCGAAGGGTGTGTGCGCGACATTATTGAGCAGGTACTTAAAGTACAGGGCAAATGGATGTCGGAAGAGGCCTTTACCTGGTAATGGTTTAAATATTGTTAACCGATAAAACTAATTGGTTTTAAACCTGTACTCCACTTTACTTAACTCCTGATTGGCTTTAACAATTTTTTGTTTCAGGTTTTCTTTATAGGTAATTAATTTTTGCATCAGGGCATCATCGCCGGCAGCCATCATTTGAACCGCAAGGATGGCGGCATTTAATGCGCCGTTAATTCCAACGGTTGCAACCGGTATTCCGGGAGGCATTTGAACAATGGCCAGCAGCGCATCCATTCCGTCGAGGGTGGCATTAATGGGAACACCGATTACCGGTATGGGTGTCATGGCTGCAATTACACCCGGCAGGTGCGCCGCCATTCCCGCTCCGGCAATAATTACTTTAAGCCCCCTTGTTCGGGCTTCTTTTGCAAAAGTTTCAACCTCTCCCGGGGTGCGGTGTGCCGAAAGGGCATTCATCTCGAAAGGAATCTCCATCTCATCAAAAAATGCAGCCGCTTTTTCCATAACCTTCAGGTCGGAAGTGCTGCCCATAATTATACTAACTACCGGTTTCATGTTATAATGTTTTATTTGTTTCGGTTATTATCGAGGCAAATATAAATATTAAATGCTCTGTATATTTAATTGAAGTTGTTTAAAGTTAACTTATTGGTTGTAACAGCAAAACATTTAAAGTAACTGTTCAAAAAGTAATTTTAGTTATATTATCAACCAAAGCAGGGTTGTTACACTGAGCGCCTTCCTTGCCGGCAGGCAGGTAGTCGAAGTGTGACACGTTCTCTACTTTTTGAACTTTCTTCTACAGTAGAATATTAATATTTTCAGGCTGTAAACTTTAAACAACTTCATTATGAAAAAGCAGGGAATTCAAGAAATATATAATCAAAGGAAATAAAATTTAGTATCTTTGAGCGAATAGATAAAATTGAATGATATGTTGACAAAAGTAAAACTTAAAGAGCAGATTGATAAATTCCCTGACGAGTTTTCCATTGATGAACTGGTGGAGAAATTAATCTTGATAGAAAAGATTGAAACAGGGAATAAACAATCCGAAAGCGGAGAAGTAATCCCGGAAAGTGAAATGGAAAATGAAATTGAAAATATGACTTTATAATACAAAACAGGGCAGGAGCAGTAAAACTCGGAGCTAAATCTCAGTCTCTTGCAATATTCTTACCAAATAATACAAAATAATTACCCCCTTTTTTTAACCACCGCTTTTGTTTTCCACCGGCCTGAAAAATAGTAAATGGTGGCAATGGTGGCTCCCACACTCCAAGCAATGGGAATGCCCCACCAAATGCCTTTGGTGCCGTACAGGGAGGATAACCAGTATGAAACCGGTATCCTGATGGCCCATAACGATATAATCGTCATAAACATGGTGAACATGGTGTCGCCGGCACCTCTTAACAAGCCCATCACCACAAACATTGAAGAGAAAATAAGATAAAACGGCGAAACAATGTAAATATACTCAATGCCCACTTTAATAACTTCGGGATCGTTGGTAAAGGCGTGCATCAGCGGATTGGCAAACAACAGTGCCAGCGCGGTAACCGTAACCGCCACAGCCTGTATCATATATAATGTGGCTTTCAGCCCCAGTACCACCCTGTCCATTCTGTCAGCGCCAATATTTTGGCCGGTAAATGTTGACAATGCCGCCGAAAAGTTCATGGCGGGCAGCGCGGCAAAAGCATCAATACGCATGGCAACGGCATAAGCGGCAATGGTGGAGGTGCCGAAGCTGTTTACAATCTTATAAAGTGCTAAAAAGCCAATGGATACAAAGGTTTGCTGAAATCCGGCGGGAAGTCCTATTTTTAAACTTTTTTTGAACATCTCTTTGTCGAACTTCATTTTTGCGGGATTAAAATCCAAAAAGCTGTGATATTTGTTGAGGTAATACTCAATGGCAACAAATGCCACTCCCTGTGCAATAACCGTAGCCGCCGCCACACTTTTAATGCCCCATCCAAAACCGAAAACAAACAGTATATCCAGCGCAATGTTTGTTACGGTTGAAATGATAAGAAAATAAAACGGGGTTTTCGAGTCTCCCAGACCCCGTAAAATAGCACTGGTTCCCTGAAACCCGAAAAAGAAAACAAACCCGAAGGCATACACGTTGAAATAATCCACAGCCTGTTTGGTAGCACCTTCCGGCAGGTCGATCATTTGAAAAATATGGGAACTGACCCAGCGTCCGAAAAAGGTAAGAAAAACAGCCGCAAAAAACATAAAAATATTGAGGGTGTCGATGGCTTTTTTTACCTTGTCCATCTGTTTGGCTCCGTAAAACTGCGAAATAACCACCGTTGAGCCCATGGCTATGCCCACCACAAAAGATATTAAAATAAAAATCAGAGGGAAACTTGCACCCACGGCGGCAAGGGCATCTTTACCCAAAGCCTTGCCCACCACAATGGTGTCAACCACATTGTAGAGCTGCTGAAATATGTTTCCCAGCAGCATGGGAAGGGCAAAATAAAAAATCTGCTTTCCTACTTTTCCTGTGGTGAGGTCTTTCAAATTATCTTTTTTTAGTTGATTTGAAAGGTGTTTTCAGATCGTCGAGTGCTTTTTTGGGATTAACCTTGTCCACGCTCTCTTTTAAATCGTTAACTTCCGATGCAATATCCTTAAGGTCTTCTTTTAAGTTAACATCCTCCGTGGCATCTTTAAACTCTTTTACACCTTTACCAAGTCCTTTGGCAAGTTCCGGTATTTTTTTTCCGCCGAACAAAATCAGCACAACCACAACGATCAAAATAATTTCGTAACCGCCAAACATTCCGCAATACTGTACCATAGCCTGAATTTTTTGCAAAAGTAATGAAAGTAAGGGAGAAAATATTTTTAATCTTTATCCGCTTCTTTTTCCAGCTTTACAAGATTCCCCATGTTGTACACCTCCTTGCGGTACAATTTTCCTTTATCGTCGTAATAGAGCCAGGTGCCGTTCATTTCGCCCCCTTTATACGCACCTTTGACAATTAAGGTGCCGTCGGGGTCGTAATTTACAAAAGGGCCTTCCAGTGCACCGTTTACATAAGTGGTTTCCGTCATTATTTTTCCGTCGGTAAAATATTTAATCCATTTGCCGTGTTTTTTACCGTTTTTGTACTCAATAATTTCAAAAGGTTTGCCAAGGTCGATGTAATAGGTTACCGACTTGCCGTTTAGCACTCCGTTGCTGTAATTCTCTTCCGAAACAAGTTTCTCGTCAACATCGCTGAAATATTTCCAGTTTCCCTCTTTTTTCCGGTTGATAAAAATTCCTTCGGCCATCTTCTTTCCGTTTTCGTGATATGAAATGTTATGGGCACGGGTTCCGTTATCCGAAAAGGTCATCACAGCTTTCAGTTTCCCCGAAGGGTAAAAATATTTGAACTCACCAACGGGCTTGTCGTCTTTAAAATTTCCTTTATACTTTACCATGCCGTTGTTCCACATCTTTATCCATTGTCCCTGTTTTAAACCGTTTGAGTCCACTTTGTTATACTGACTTTGTGCAACCGTTGTTTGTGTAAAAAGCATCAAAAATATAATTGCCAAAAGAGATACTGATTTTATTAATTTCATTTTGTTCATATTATTTTTCATCAAACGAAAATAGTAATTTTATGATGAATTACTTTTGCCGAATACATTATTATGTTATTCAGTGTCTGTAAAGGTTTATAATTTAAGCGGATTTTGATTAAGGTTTTTTTAAAACGATAACTATTGAACGAATATTCATCAAAATTATTGGAAAGTGCCGTTAATGAGCTTTCGCGCCTGCCGGGAATCGGAAAAAAAACCGCGCTCAGGCTTGCATTGTATATACTTAAAGAGGATGAGCTTTTTGCCGAAAGACTTGGGGATGCCGTTATGCGGATGCGGCGTGAGATAAGGTTTTGCAAGCGATGCAATAATATTTCGGACAACGATATTTGCGAGATTTGTGCCAACCATAAACGCGACGAAAATACCATTTGTGTGGTGGAAGACACCCGTGACGTGATGGCCATTGAAAATACGGCGCAATTTAACGGGCTTTATCATGTGCTGGGAGGTATAATCAATCCCATGGAAGGGGTTGGCCCCAACGACATTACCATAAGGCATCTTGTGGAACGAATCAATACGGAAGATGTTAAAGAGATAATTTTGGCACTGCCGGCAACCGTTGAAGGCGATACCACCAATTACTATATTTATAAACTGATAAAGCATTTCGGCATAAAGGTTACCACCATTGCCCGCGGGGTCGCCATTGGCGACGAGCTGGAATACACCGATGAGATTACCCTTGGCCGGTCGATTTTAAACAGGCTGCCTTTTGAAGGATAGCATCCAATAATTAAAACGCAAAACATGAATTGGAATCAGTTAATCAATACAACCCGTCTGGGGTCAAAAAACAGGCAAAGCACCGAGCGTACACCTTTTAGGCCCGAATTTCAAAAGGATTACGACCGGCTGGTATTTTCTTCTCCTTTCAGAAGGCTTCAGGATAAAACACAGGTTTTTCCTCTTCCCGGTAGTGTTTTTGTCCATAACAGGCTTACCCACAGCCTCGAAGTGGCCAGTATCGGCAAAACCCTTGGCGATATGGTTTCGAGGGAGTTGCTAAAGGATGGTGCCGTTGACCCCCGTCTGATAAACGAAACGGGAACCATTGTTTCAACTGCCTGCCTTGCGCACGACCTGGGAAACCCGCCCTTCGGACATTCGGGCGAATCGGCCCTTTCAAAATATTTTATGTCGGGAAAAGGTTTGGGTTATAAAAACAGTGTTTCGCAGGCCCAATGGCAGGACTTGCTCCATTTTGAGGGTAATGCCAACGCTTTTCGTATTCTTACCCATTCGTTTAAAGGACGGCGGCAGGGTGGTTTCTCTCTTACATACAGTACGCTGGCTTCGCTGGTTAAATATCCCTTTCCGTCCACGGCCGATCCTCAAAAGAAAAAATACGGATTCTTTCAGTCGGAAGCGGAAACTTTTGCCACCGTTGCCAGGCAGCTCGGTATTCCGCTAATCGACAGCCGGCGTGGCATTTATGCCCGTTATCCGTTGGTGTATCTTGTTGAAGCTGCCGACGATATCGCTTATCAGTTAATGGATTTGGAGGATGCCCATAAGCTGAGAATTTTGGAAACTTCGGAAACCGAAAGCCTCTTCCTTGCCTTTTTTGACAAAAACGATGATGCCGATTTCTTTTCGATGAAGGAGAGTGTTTACCGTGAAGTTACCGATACCAACGAACGGATTGCGTTTTTACGGGCCATTGTAATTTCGAGGCTGATAAAGGAAACAGTTAAGATTTTTATGGAGCATCAGCATGAGATTTTGGAAGGAACATTTAGCGGCAGCCTGATTAAGCAGCTTAAGGGGCCGGCAGGAGAGGCCATGAAGGCGGTTCAGGAACTTTCGGTTAAAAAAATCTACCGCCATCCCGATGTAATAAGCGTTGAACTGGCCGGCTATAACATACTGGGAACTTTGCTGGAGGAGTTTGTGCCGGCTGTTATCAATCCGGAGTCTGATTACCACAAAAAACTGTTGTCGCTGATTCCGGAACAATATCACACCGACAGTACGTCCGTTTATAACAAAATTCAAACGGTGCTGGATTTTGTTTCCAATATGACCGACCTTTATGCCGTTAAACTTTATAAAGACATTAAAGGAATTTCAGTAATTTAGCTTCCGTTATTCCGTTAAACTAATAATACCGATGACAACACCTGTAAAAAGCATTCTGTTTACATCTTTTATATTTTTGTTTTCGCTGTCGCTCTATTCATCGGGTGTTTATATGCCTTCGCGCGATACGGTTCCGCCGCCGCCTTCGTCACCCGACACGTTAAACGGCCCCGAAGAACTTTGTGTTGGCGAAACGGCTCAGTACACTGCCGATTTTCCCATGGGATGTTACAACATCTGGTATGTGGACGATTCGTTGCAGGGCTCCGACAGTGCGGTTCTGGAGGTAACCTGGGAAACGGCCGGCAATCATATTGTAAAAGCATATTGCAACGATACTTCCGGTTTAATCGGTCAGCTTGAAGTTACGGTACTTCCTTTTCCGGAGGTTTTTTTGGGAAACGACACCACCCTGCAGGAGGGTGAAACCATTTTGCTGGATGCCGGAAATCCCGGATCGCTCTATCTTTGGTCAACGGGTGATACAACACAAACGTTGCTGGTAAGCGAAACAGGGTATTATTGGGTAGAAGTTACCAACGACTGCGGAGAAGATGTGGATACGATTTTTGTTGATATTCTTACCAATGTTTCTGTTGATGTTCAGTCACCGGTTAAATTAGAAACCTCTCCGGGTACAATCCGGTTCTCAGGTTTTACGGACGATGAAAATGTTGTCGTTTATTCCCTTTCGGGGAAAGCGCTTTACAACGGACGCATCAAAAAACGCCTTTCCGTTAAAGGCAGGCAGGTGGTTTTGGTGGTGATAAGCAACGGTTTTTCCATGTGGAATTATAAAGTGTACATTCCCTAAAACGTTGTAACTTGCGCCTTAAAAATTTTCGGAAATGTTAATTAGCAGAGATCCCGTAAAACGTCATAAATCCATCTTTAATTTAATTGCACCGGTTTACGGTGCGCTTGACAGTGTGGTGAAAAGCGGATTTAAAAAGCCCATGGAAAAAGTACTGTCGGTTGTTGATATTAAAGGGAAGCGTGTGCTTGATATTGGGACGGGTGCCGCTGCGTGGGGTTCCCTTTTTATGGAAAACGGTGCCGAAGTTCACGGAGTTGACTTTGCTCCGTATATGATTGCAAGGGCACGAAAACGGTATGGCGATAAAATGGAGTTTAGTGTGGGTAACGCAATGAACCTGGAAAACTTTAACGATAACTCCTTCGATATTGTTACCGCCTCCTTTGTGTTGCACGGGTTTGCCTACGAAAAACGGAACCTGATTTTAAAAGAGATGCACCGTATTACCAAAAATGTTGTGATTGTAAATGATTACTTCGGTAAAACACCGTTTATCGGCAGGTTTCTGGAGTTCTTGGAAGGCAGCGACTACATCAACTTTAAAAAGCATTTCCCCGATGAGCTAAAGGCGCTTTTTCCCGATACAATGGTTTGTACCGCAGGGGAGGGGCAGGCAGTTTACTTCGGAGCAAAAATAATGGGGACTTTTAGTGGTGAGTGTTAGATGTTAAAGAGTTAAGTGTTATGGGTTATTCTGCCAAGTATCTTCTGTCCGATTTGACAATCCAGGCATCGCTTTGGGTCACAGTAATGCTTTTTTAGTCCGATAACAGCTTGTGAGTGCATGGCGTTTTTTATGGGAAATCCCATGCTTTTGTATATTCTGACAATTTTATTGTTTTCCGGGTTTATCTGCTCCATCCACAAAAGTGCTTTTTGCCGCATGGCAGGTTTGTTTGTCCAGCTGCCATAAACAAAAACAAACGGAATAACGGTATTAATCAAAATAAGGTTTGCCGAAGCAGCGCCAATGGTTTTCTCCTTTCCCTTCGATACTTTCCCAAAACGATAGTGATTGTTCCAGTATCCCGAAGCCGAAACCCTGAGAAGCGCAACAACATCCGACAGATGGTTCATGCCGGGAATTTTATGGAACAATCCCCCCGAACGGTATAACAATCCTGCAAATTGCGAAATCCTGATGGTTGGAAAGTTAACCGGCCTCATGCGCATAAACTTCCACACACCAACCGGCATTTTTTTTAATCCGTATTTTTGAGCCAGAAAGTCATACTCCTTTTTTAATTCAACGGGATACTCCTCCTTATAATTTCCTTTCAGCAGTCCTGCCTGCCCGTACAGCAATGCCTCAATCTGCAATCTGTTGTCGATATGTTTTAACAAAATTTTAAGTGGCAGGCTTCTTGCCAGTTGTTCAAAAGCATCGCTGTTTGTTTTAAAGCCGAAACTTCTTGCCAGCTTTTGATAAAAGATTTCCTGAAAATCGGAATTGCTGTTGGCCAAATCATTTTTGATGCTTTCCGATTTCTCTTCAAAACGTTCGGTCATCACTCTTTCGAGCCAGAACATTTTTTCCAGATCACTCACCTTTTCTACCGATTTTGCACAGGCAACGGTATCGTCCGACCTTATTAAATTCAAATAATTTTCATAAATCTGTCGGTCGAACTTTCCTTTTACCTCCAGGGTCGGAATCTCTTCTCCCGATTGAAAGAATACCGGTTTGTCATATTGGTAAACAACATGAAGAATTACATTGTCGTAAGCTTTATCAACATCATGGTGATGTCGGTACCAATCCGACGAACGGAGGTGCATTTCCACATTGCCCGCCCAGGTGGTATCACCTATTTTAATTTTCGTAAATAAAAAATCGGGACCGCTGTCATAGTTTCGTTCACCTGTATTATTGATGATTATTTCGTTTCCGTCAACCGTAAAAAGAGGCTCTTTCAGGAGTTTTAACTTCCATAAATAATATAAAAACTCTTCAGTCATAACTACCTATAAAACAATACTCAACAACGAATAAACCCAGATAAACCCGTTTTAGGTTGCACATTGATAACAAATTGAGTATTTTTGTCACCAAACTAATTATTCATTGCAATGGCCAACGAACAATTATTGATTTCCGGAATTGAGTATAAAATTAGGAAATTAATAGAAATTAACGAGGCTTTGCGTAATGAAAATAAAAGTTTGAAGCAAAAGGTAAGTGAATTGACCGAAAAGGTTTTTATTCTTACCGAAAGTTTGCAACATACGGAAAATAAAACAATTAAACTTTCGCTTGCAAACACGCTTGAATATAACATTGGTGTTAAAAAGGGCAAAGAAAAGCTCGATGAGCTTATCGAAGAAATTGACAAGTGCATCAACGTTTTGAGTGACTGACGGATAAAGTCTGTTTAATGGACGAAAAAATAAACATACGTGTTATTATTGCCGAAAGGCCGTATAAAATGGCTGTTGCGAGGGAGCAGGAAGAATTTGTAAGAAGAGCCGCAAAAATTGTTAATAACACAATAGAATCTTACTCAAAAGCGTTTAACTACAAAGACCATCAGGATTTGTTTGCCATGGTGGCCTTACAAAATACAACAAAAACAGTTCGTCTGGAAGCTGAAAAGAGTTTCAGAGACAGGGAGATGGGAGAGAAGCTGAAAGAACTGGATGATATTTTGACAGAGCATTTAAACAATTTCGAAAGCGTTCTTTGAAAATCATAAAGATTTGCCCGCGTAATTCAATGTTTGCAAACTCAACATTAAAACAATTAGGGATAAGCTTAGATGGGTTGGAAGAAAGGCCTGATTACCTTCGAGGGATTCGCCGTTTGGCGGACACTGGACTTCTGAAAATCCCGGCATCCTTAACCATGTTATCCGGGGTTTGCTAAACTCCGAGTTATTGCGGGCTTTTTTATATTCAGGTGTGGCAGCGATTTAAAAACAAATGTGTATGGAGTATTTGATTTACATAATCATTGCCCTTATATCGCTGGCAGTCGGCGCAATGATAGCCACTACAGTGATGAAAAAGAATTTGCTGAAAAAGAGTCATGCAATTCTTGAGGAAGCAAAAGAAAAAGCCGAAGTAATTAAGAAAGAAAAAATTCTTCAGGCAAAAGAAAAATTTTTACAGCTAAAAACCGAGCACGAAAAGGTTATTAACGAACGTAATAACCATATTCAAAAAGCCGAAAACCGGATTCGGCAACGTGAATCGCAACTGTCGCAAAAAATTGAAGAGAACCAGAAAAAACAACGTGAAGTTGACCAGTTAAAAAGGAATTTAAAAAACCAGCTTGATGCGCTGAGCCGTAAACAGGAGGAACTGGATAAATTTCATTCGGAACAGATCAAACAGCTGGAAAACATCAGCAACCTTTCGGCATCCGAAGCAAAAGAGCAACTTATCGAAAATCTTAAAGGAGAGGCTAAAGCGGAAGCAATGGTTTACATTCGCGAAATAACCGACGAAGCCAAACTAACCGCCGAACGTACTGCCAAGAAAATTGTAATCGAAACCATTCAGCGCACTGCTGCCGAGCATGCCATCGAAAATACGGTTACCGTGTTTAACATCGAAAGCGATGAGATTAAAGGCCGGATTATCGGCCGTGAAGGAAGAAACATCCGTGCCCTTGAGGCCCTGACCGGTATCGAAATCATTATCGACGACAGTCCCGATGCAATATTGCTTTCAGGATTCGACCCCATCCGCAGGGAGGTTTGCCGGCTGTCGCTGCAAAAACTTATATCCGACGGTCGTATCCATCCTGCACGTATCGAAGAGGTTGTGGCCAAAACCAAAAAAGAGGTTGATCAGGAGATTATGGAAACCGGTAAACGAACGGTTATCGACCTTGGAATCCATAACATGCACAACGAGTTAATACGTCTGGTGGGACGAATGAAATATCGTTCGTCATACGGACAAAACCTGCTTAACCACTCCATTGAGGTGGCTAACCTGAGTGCCACCATGGCCGCCGAGCTTGGGCTTAATCCGAAAAAAGCAAAACGGGCGGGATTGCTGCACGATATTGGTAAGATAGCTGAAAATGAAGCGGAACTGCCACACGCTATTTTGGGAATGAAACTGGCCGAAAAGTATAAAGAAAAACCAGACGTTTGTAACGCCATTGGAGCCCACCACGACGAAATTGAAATGGAAACACTTATTGCACCCATCGTACAGGTGTGTGATGCCATTTCAGGAGCACGCCCGGGTGCACGTCGCGAAGTTGTGGAAGCCTATATTCAACGTTTGAAAAAGCTTGAAGAGATGGCACTTACCTATCCGGGGGTTATTAAAACCTATGCCATTCAGGCCGGTCGTGAATTACGCGTGATTGTTGGTGCCGACAGTGTTACCGATAAAGATGCCGATAGAATATCGTATGAATTGTCGCGTAAGATACAGGAGGAAATGACCTACCCGGGACAGATAAAAATTACCGTTATCAGAGAAACAAGGGCTATTAATTATGCCAAGTAAAATCGTATCAATTATTTTCTAATTTTGTCGAAATTTAAAAAAAACACATTATGAAAAAACTTTCTTTTTTGTTAGTATTCCTGTTGGCCGGGCTAACAGTTACCCAGGCACAACATGTTTTTAACAAAGGCGACCTGATGTTTAATGCCGGTATCGGTATTCCGAACAGTTACGGGTTGATACCTGCTGTAAATTTTAGCGGAGAGTATGGAGCCATTCCAACCGGAGATGTTGGTTTGGTCTCTTTTGGAGGACTGGCTGAGTTTCAGCTGGGGCAGCACGACTGGGCTTTAGATAACGAAATCTTTCCCCGTTTTTATGTAGGGGCAAGGGCTGCCTGGCATCTGCACGTTTTTGAAAGCGATGAGTGGGATGTGTACGGCGGTGCAGGTTTTGGTGTTGCCGTTAGTGGTAAAAGTTCCAATTATTCGGGATTTACAGATTTTGGACCCGACGTTTTTGTGGGCGGCCGATGGATGTTCTCGGAAAAAATGGGATTGTTTGCCGAAATAGGTTATACGGGGTTAAGTTCCGTTAGATTTGGAATAACATTTTAATCAATCACATAAACCATTAATAAAAAGCTCTGCATTGCAGGGCTTTTTTGTTTTATTACCGACCGAACAGTGGCAAAGGAAATCCTCATTTTTATAACTTTGCCGCATAAAATTTAAAAAAAGTATCATGGCAAAACCCGAAATAACAAAAGATATTTTAATTGAAGAGCTGGTTGATAATTATCCTTTCTCCGTCAGGTATTTAATGGAAAAGGGAATCCGCTGTATTATGTGCGGCGAACCGATTTGGGGAACGCTGGAAGAGGCTGCCGAAGAAAAAGGTTTTGATGCCGATACCATTCAGGGATTTGTGGATGAGATGAAAAAGCTTGCTGAAGAAGATAATGATGATTTACCCGAAAAAAAGATTGATGTAAAGGAGTTATAATTCTGTATTTAAATTTTATTGATTTTGACCAAAAGCAGAATACATCTTATCAAAACCGACATCACAACCTTAAATGTTGATGCCGTTGTTAATGCCGCCAACCGCACGTTGCTTGGAGGCGGAGGTGTTGATGGTGCCATTCATCGTGCTGCAGGGCCGGATTTGTTAAAAGAGTGCCGTACACTAAACGGTTGCGATACGGGGTCTGCAAAACTTACCAAAGGCTATAACTTACCGGCAAAATTTGTAATTCATACCGTAGGCCCGGTTTGGTACGGAGGAAAAAACAGAGAAGATGAACTGCTTAAAAGTTGCTATACAATCAGTTTGAAACTTGCCGTTGAGGTGCATTGCCGTTCTGTTGCTTTTCCCAATATCAGCACAGGCGTATATCGCTTCCCCAAAGTGCGCGCAGCACATATAGCCATTGATGCGGTTTCCGGTTTTTTGGAAAAGAATGAATTACCCGAAGATGTTTTCTTTGTTTGTTTTGACGACGAAAACTACCGGATTTACAAAGAGATATTAAACTCCTGATACAATATATCTGTTGTTACCTTACCAAAGTAACCAGCCCTTTTACCGTTCGTTCACCCGGATGAAGCACGCCGGTATATTTATAATAAACCGTCCACGCATAAGTGCCGCGCTCAACAGGTTTTCCGTTAACGGTACCGTCCCATCCCGTTGAGGGTTCGTTGGTTTCATATATCATCTTACCCCAACGATTAAAAATCCGCAAAGTATAAGATTCGGCAGGGCACTGTAATATGGGTCGAAACAGGTCATTATGTTCATCACCATTTGGAGTAAAAGCATTGGGAGCCATTACATAGCATTCAAGGTCTTCGGGCGGAAAGTAGATGGTAACCTTTATTGAGTCGTTTTTAAATCCGCATAAATTGGTCACCGTAACCGAATAGGTTCCCGAATCGGATACAATATAAACGGAATCGGTACTTCCGTCCTGCCACAGATAGGTGGCATCGGGTGTACCGCCCGCATTTAGGGTTAGGGTTTCTCCATCCATGATAGAGGTGTCGTTACCAAGATCGACCACCGGTAACAGGGTTACCGACAAGAGTGTTTCAATGGTACTGTCGCACCCTTTTATGGTAAGAAGGTAATCGTAGTAGGTGCCGGGTGATTTTTGATAATCGCCGCCGCAATAAACACTGTCGCCCTCACAAATCAGCGTATCCCATGTTATATCGTACACATCATTAACAAACAGGTTGGTTGTATGAACACTGTCGCAACCGCCAACCGACTGGGCAGAGTCGATGTAAACACCTTCAACGGTTTGCCAGTCGCCGCCTGCAAACAGCGAATCGCCCTCACAAATATCGGTTTCCGTTTCGGTATGGATTACATCCGAAACGGTTAAATCAGTAATAACCACACTGTCGCAGCTCCAAACCGATTGCAGGGTATCGTAAAAGGTTCCGCTTTGGGTTTGCCAGTCGCCTCCCACAAACATCGAATCGCCTTCGCAAATTCCAACCGTTTGCAGCGTTTCTATTTTATCGTAAACCGTCAGGCTGGTTTGGATGGTACTGTCGCAACCCCACCATGTGTTATAATAGTCGTAATAAACACCCGATTCCTTTTGCCAGCTACCACCTAAAAAGGCAGAATCCCCATGACAAACTCCCAGCTCCTTTTGAATTAAAAAAGTATCGTGAACCACCAAAACCGTTTTAATAACACTGTCGCAGCC
>CAYNVN010000154.1:0-14277 GCA_964400655.1 uncultured Lentimicrobiaceae bacterium | reverse complement strand
TTTTGAATTTTTTTGTGATTTGGTGCTTGATATTTGGAATTTACTTTAGGCACTCCAAATTTTAGGCACTCCAAACCTCAAGTACTTTTGATTTATGATTGCAAATTTTTGATTTAAGATTTTTGATTTGCCTGCCCGTCCGGCAGGCGGGCCTGCCCCAACGCCCAACGCTAAACGCCCAACGCTGAACGCCAAACCCCAGGCACTCCAAACTTCAGGCACTTTAGGCACTCCAAGTACTTTATCCCGGGTAACCTGCTTTACCCTTTATATTTCCATTTTGCCTATCTTTGGGTAAACAAACTTTGGTAATTATGGATTCATCTTTTCGTCAGGCGGCTGATTTGTTAAAACAATCAAATTATACAACGGCTTTTACGGGAGCCGGCATCTCGGTTGAAAGCGGTATTCCGCCGTTCAGAGGAGCCACCGGATTGTGGAGTAAATACGATCCCGTTGTGCTTGATATCGGATATTTTCATTCCAATCCTCTTGAGTCGTGGAGGGTTATTAAAGAAATATTTTACGACTTTTTCGGAAAAGCAAAACCCAACAGGGCGCACAAAGTGCTGGCACTGATGGAGCAGAAGGGGTTGCTGAAAAATATCATTACCCAAAATATCGATAACTTACATCAGGAGGCAGGAAGCAGGGAGGTTTACGAATTTCACGGCAATTCCAGAGAACTGGTCTGTACCAAATGCGGTAAAAAGTTTGTTATGCAGGATATTGATTTCGAAAAACTGCCCGTTACATGCGATGTGTGCGGCGGACTGGTTAAACCCGATTTTATCTTTTTCGGTGAAGGGATTCCGCAGGAAGCATATAGTAAGTCGCTTGAGGCAGCCGAAAAGGCGGATGTTTTTTTGGTTATAGGAACAACCGGCGAAATAATGCCTGCAAGTCAAATACCGGTTGTCGCTAAAAACAACGGAGCAAAAATTATTGAAATCAACATCGAGCCTTCCAATTACACCTTTCAAATTACCGACCTTTTCTTAAAAGGTAAAGCCACCGAAATTATGGAGCGGTTGTCTTTATTGTTAAATATCTGATCATCCGGTTTTCGGAATAAAAAGTGTTTTATGAAAAAAATATTACTTCCGCTCTTTTTGGTGTTTTCTTTTTTAGGATGTCAAAATGTAAAAAAAGAGCCGCCGCTTCCCAATATTATCTTTTTTCTTGCTGATGATCTCGGTTATGGCGAAACCGGAGTTTATGGTCAGCAAAAAATAGAAACCCCCAATATCGATGCCCTTGCCGCCAACGGTATTAAGTTTACCCAACACTATTCGGGAGCACCTGTTTGTGCGCCTGCCCGTTGTATTTTGCTCACCGGTAAGCATGCCGGCCACGCATACATAAGAGGTAACGACGAGTGGGCAGAAAGGGGTGATGTTTGGAACTACGAAAAAGCCTGCAAAGACCCCGGACTTGAAGGTCAGCGGCCCATTCCCGGTAATACGGTTACCATTGCCGGACTGTTAAAGAATGCAGGATATTCAACGGCCATTTTCGGAAAATGGGGTTTAGGTGCACCCGGTACCGGAGGTGTGCCTCAAAAACAGGGGTTCGACTATTTTTACGGTTATAATTGTCAGAGGCAGGCACATAACTATTTTCCGCCGCATTTGTGGGAAAATGATAAAAAAGATACCCTCAACAATAAAATCATTTCCCCTTCCACAAAGCTTGATGCCGGTGCAGACCCTTACGACGAGAGAAGCTACGATAAATTTTTCCAGCAGGATTATGCTCCCGAAAAGATACATGAAAAGGCGATAGCATTTATGAAAGCCAACAGAGATAAGCCGTTTTTTATCTATTATGCCTCTCCGTTACCTCATGTTCCGTTGCAGGCTCCTGCCGATTGGGTGGAAAAATACAGAAACAAATTCGGTGACGAGGAACCCTATTTGGGAAAACACGGATATTTCCCCAACCGTTACCCGAGGGCTACTTATGCCGCCATGATCGGTTACCTTGATTTTCAGCTTGGCGATTTGATAAAGAACCTGAAAGAGTTAGGTATTTACGATAATACCATCATCTTTTTTACCAGTGATAACGGACCTACCTATGCCGGAGGTGTTGATTTCGATTTTTTTGAAAGCTCAAAACCGTTTCAGGATGGCTATGGCAGAACCAAAGGATTTACATACGAGGGAGGTATTCGTATCCCGATGATTGTAAGCTGGCCGGGGCATATCAAACCGGGAACGCAAACCGGACATATTTCGGCTTTTTACGATATAATGCCTACCTTGTGTGATATCGCACAAGTTGACCCGCCGAAGGATATTGACGGAATTAGTTTTGAACCCGTGCTGTTGGGTGAGAAACAAAAAGAGCACCGGTTTTTATATTGGGAATTTCCAAGCTATCAGGGCCAGCAGGCTGTACGCCTGGGAAAATGGAAAGGTATCAGAAAAAATATTTTTAAAGGAAATATGGAAATTGAATTGTATAATCTGGAAAATGATATAAAAGAAGAAAACAACGTGGCGGAAAAATATCCTGATGTTGTTGAAAATATCAAAATGATTATGAAGCGCGAACATTTGCCGGCAGCCAACGACCGGTTTAAAATAAAGCAACTGGGCGATTCGTTGCCCGCTGAATAACTTTAATGCAAACCTTTGCAGAACAACTTTAAAGTTACCGGCCAAAAGAATGCTGTAACCGGCTTATTAAGATAGTTGTAAAAAAAGTCTTGTCTGTTTATCTTTTTACATTACATTTGCATTTGTGAGATAAGTTATTGATAAAAGTAGCATGTTGCTAAAATGACTTATCTCTTTTTTTATGAAACCTGAAAATGAAATAAATATGGGTCTTAAAGAAAAAACCAACGACCTTAAAATGCGTATGCGACACGCATTAAAAGGGGGTGGCGATAAAGCCATCGAAAAACAAAAAGCCGTGGGTAAGTTAACCGCCCGCGAGCGTATTATTGCTTTACTCGATCCCAAGTCATTCCATGAATATGATCTTTTTGTTGAACACGCGGCAAAAGATTTCGATATGGATAAAAAATATCTTCCCGGCGATGGTGTAATTACCGGTACCGGAACCCTTAGCGGACATCCTGTTTGTATTTATGCGCAGGATTTTACCGTGGCAGGCGGATCGCTTGGATGGATGCATGCCAAGAAGATTACCAAAATTATGGATCATGCCCTGAAATTGAAAGTGCCTTTGATTGGTATCAACGATTCGGGTGGAGCCCGTATTCAGGAAGGTGTTAACTCGCTGGCCGGATATGGCGAAATATTTTTCAGAAATACACTGGCATCGGGAGTTATTCCGCAAATTTCGGTTATCCTCGGACCGTGTGCCGGAGGTGCCGTCTATTCGCCGGCGCTTACCGACTTTGTTTTTGTGGTCGATAAAATCTCAAAAATGTTTATCACCGGGCCCGAAGTTATTAAATCGGTTTTGGGTGAGGATATCTCCATGGAGGAACTGGGTGGTGCACGCGTACACTGCGAAACCACCGGTAATGCACATTTTTATGCCGAAAGCGAAGAACAGTGTTTTAGTCAGATAAAAACACTGGCAAGTTATATTCCGTGGAATAATACCCGCAAAGCCGAACGTTTCCCCAAAAAATCACCCAAAACCCGTCAGTATAAAATTGATTCCATTATTTCGGAAGACCCGCGCGAACCCTATGATGTAAGAGATGTTATCCGCTCGCTTACCGACGACTCGGGCTTTATGGAGATTATGGAGCTGTTTGCCCGTAACATGGTTATTGGTTTCGGACGTATGAACGGCGAAACCGTTGGCTTTGTTGCCAATCAGCCGCTGGTACTTGCCGGTGTGCTGGATGTTGACTCATCCGATAAAGCGGCACGGTTTATCCGCTATTGCGATGCTTTTAACATTCCGCTGGTTACGCTGGTTGACCTTCCCGGATACCTGCCCGGCGTTGACCAGGAACATGCCGGTGTTATTCGTCACGGCGCAAAGGTGCTTTATGCTTATTCGGAGGCTACCGTGCCGAAAATTACACTTATATTGCGTAAGGCTTACGGCGGCGGTTACATTGCCATGTGTTCGCACCATTTACGTGCCGATTTTGTTTTTGCCTGGCCAACGGCCGAAATTGCCGTTATGGGGCCCGAAGGCGCTGCCAATATTATTTTCCGTAAAGAGATTGCCAATGCCAAAGATCCCGATAAGGTTCGTCAGGAAAAGGTGGAAGAGTATAAGGAAAAATTTGCCAACCCTTATGTGGCTGCCGCTTACGGTTATATTGATGCGGTTATCGAACCCAATGAAACCCGTAAGATGTTAATTCATGCTCTGGAGATTTCTGCCGAAAAGGATGTTCGTTTGCCCCAAAAGAAACATGGTATTCCTCCATTTTAAAAACCGAACGTTATGGCTAAAAAGGAAAACAATAAAAAAGTGGCATCCCCCAAATATGTTATTCTTAAAGTGGATGACGTGGGGTATAAAACCACATTGACCAGAAAGTTTAGGGACAGGGTTAAGTATCAGCCCAAAGACCCGAAAAAAATTCTTGCTTTTATTCCGGGTACCATTGTTGAAGTATTCACTAAAAAAGGAAAAAAAGTAACGGAAATGGATAAACTGCTGTCGTTGGAAGCCATGAAAATGGTAAACGAAGTGGTGGCTCCCATGGACGGTGTTGTAAAAAAAGTTTATGTTAAAAAAGGTGATATCGTTACAAAAAATCAGCTGTTAATAGAGCTTGAGTAATCAATTGTTTTTTAACGACAGAACGCATGTTCCGGTGTTTATTAAAGATAATGAACGATACGGAATGTGCGTTTTTTGTTTCAGGGTAATCCGGGAAACGATTCCACAACTTTTACTTTTATATCGGGAAACGACGTTACCACCTGAACTTTTATATCGGGGAATGACTCCACGATTTGCCATTCGCCGCACTCATCGGGAAACGATTCCACGAATTTTACCTTTAAGTCGGGAAACGATTCCACATATTGTATCTTAATATCGGGGAAAGATTCCACAAATTGCACCTTTCCGTGCAACGGCAACCCGTTGAATGAACAATCCTGTATCGGTTTATGAACATCCGTGGTTCCGGCAACGGTACAACCGCTATTGCCGGCGGAAGTGCAGTCGGTTGGCAGGAAACCGAACATAAGGAACAGCCCCAGGCTTACCGCCAAAGTTGTTATGTAGAAGCCTGTTTTTTTCATTGCTCTTTCCTTTCAATTAGTTCAATGATTTTTTTGTTGTCGGGTTTTGTCCACGGGCTGAAAACTTTCTCAAGGGTGCCGTCGCGGCTGATAAGATATTTTTGAAAGTTCCATTTTACTTTTGAACTTAATTTTCCGTTAAGCTCTTTGTCGGTTAACCAGCGGTAGAGCGGACTGATGCTGTCGCCTTTTACATGTATTTTGGCCATCATCGGAAAAGTGACTCCGTAGGTGGTGGTGCAGAAGTTCTTGATCTCACCGTTGCTTCCCGGCTCCTGATGTTTAAAATCGTTGGATGGAAATCCTATGATGACAAATCCCGAATCCTTATATTTTTTGTACAAAGTTTCAAGCCCTTCGTATTGCGGTGTAAACCCGCATTTTGAGGCAACATTTACCACCAACACCATTTTGCCTTTTAATTGCGACAGCGGAAAATCGTTTCCGTCAATGTCTTTAACCGTGTAATCGTAAAAACCCTGACCGTAGGTTGCTGCCAAAAAGAGGCTGAAAAAAATGGTGACAATCGTTTTCATAATGCTACTTATTTTCAGGAATTAATAGTGCTTCCACGGGCATGTGGTCGGAGTAATTGACATGCAGTACCTTATAGTTGTATGCTTCAAAGTGACCTGATGATAAAATATAATCTATTCTTACCTTGGGAAACGACCAGTTATAGGTATTTCCGTATCCGTTGCCGCTTTCGGTAAAAGCGTCTTGTAAACCTGTTGAAATAATTTGCTGATAGGTGTATGATGCGGGCGGGTCGTTAAAATCGCCGCAAACAATTAGCGGCCAGGGCGATTTGGCCAGTTCGTTTTTCAGGGTTTGGGTTTCGCTAACCCTTTTGGTGAAGCCGCTGTTAAGCTTTGAAGCAATGGAAAAGAAAAACCGTTTCCTGTTTACATTTGCCGTTTTGTCGTATGCTTCTATTTCGCGGGATACGCTGTAAGAAAGCAGCTGGATGTTCATCAGCCTTACCGTGTCGCCGTTAATTAACAGATCGAGATACAAACCGAATTTATTGTCGCTTTTATCGATGATATTGCCTTGTTTTATAACCTTGTAGCGGGTGTAAATAATGTTATGGTCTTTACCGTACGATTTCATGTTGAGTTGTAAAAGCCTGTCGGTATGTTTTTTGTTTCCGGCCTCCTGAAGGCATACAATGTCGGGGTTTTCCTCTCTAATGAGTTTTTCTATTTTTTCGGCTGTTGATTTTTTGTTTTTGCTTCCCAGCTGATTAAAGGTTCTTACGTTATAACTTAAAACTTTTATGCCCTTTTTGGTTTGGGTTGTGCGCTCGGGAAAAAGCTGTATATGACGACTGATAAAGGGGTAACCCAATAGCAGCAATGCCAGCGACAGCCACACATACCGTCGTTTGAATATGAGCCAGAAAACAACAAAAAAGAGGTTGGCGTAAAAAAACAACGGAAATCCGATGCCGAAAAATGCCGGCAGGTTTATTTCGTTGGGGTTTACAAAAGGCGCAACATAGGCTGCAAGCAGCATAAAAGCAACGGTAAGGTTAAGTGTAAAAAACAGATTTGTGAATAGTTTGCGCATAAAGTCAGGGTAAGTTGTTAGTTTTGGCTTGAGCGGAACAAAAGGTCTTTTTCTTCTTTTGACAAACTGGCATAACCCGAACGGGCGATCTTATCCAAAATTCTGTCGATTTCGTGTTGTGAAGCGGCTTTCTTTTTGTTGTACTCTTCGTCGTTCATGGGTCGTCCCGAAGCAGGCCTCGAAGTGTTAAACCGTGCATATTTTGCCTTTTTCCCGAACGAAGGCATCTTAATGTTATCTAAAAAGCTGAAAAGGTTGGTGCCCTTTCGTAACGACAGGGCATAAACAAATCCCCATAAGGCACCGCCCAGGTGCGCAATATGTCCTCCGGGATTGCTGCTTTGAATGCTTAGCAAATCGATGGCCACAAAGGCAATGGCAATGTATTTCATTTTTACCCTTCCGAACAGAAAAAGGTGTACCACATAGTCGGGAACATAAGAAGCAATGGCAATAAAAATTGCCAGTACCGAAGCCGAAGCTCCCAAAGCATATGCGCCGTCTTTTATGGAAGCAAATGCCGGAAAAATATTAAATGCGGCAACAAAAAAGAGAGCCCCTGTCAATCCTCCTAAAATATAGGTCTTTAACAGTTTCTTTTGGCTGAGGTACTCTAAAAACAGCATGCTGCCGAAATAGAGCATAATCATGTTCAGCAGCAAATGGAAAAATCCTTCGTGCAGGAACATGTAGGTAAAAACCGTCCATGGTTTTATTAATAACTCGTTGATGTCGGATGGTACGGCAAACCATGATACCACCGGATTGATGCCTCCGTAACCAAACAGCCACAGGAACAGGTGTATTACCGTAACAGTCACAAAAACAGCCGTGTTGATAAGCAAAAGCCTCGACATGGCATTGTTGCTTAAAAATATCTGTTTCAGCATATCGCTTCTGTTGGTTCCCGGATATTGATAATAGCCTCGCATAATTTTTTTAGTTCCTGTTAATCAAAAATCTTACCACAGGTTAACGGTAACATTTTGTCAGTACGCATTAAAAAGTGTACCCTTCTTTTTCCAGTAAACAATAATAAGATAACCGAACAACATACCGCCGAGGTGGGCAAAATGGGCCACATTATCGCCGGGACGGTTATAGATACCCGAGAAGAGTTCCATGGCACCGTAAAGTATTACAAACCATTTGGCTTTTATGGGAATGGCAAAATATACATAGATGAGTGAGTTGGGAAACATCATGCCAAAGGCAAGCAACAGCCCGAAAACGGCTCCCGATGCCCCCACTACAACATGCTGATTTAAAAAGTAGGCACGATACTCCGACAAAAAGGTTACGATTTTTTGTGCTGCCAGATGGTTGTCGGGATTAAGCGTATAAGCATTTACATTTTTTTGAAATAGCAGAAAGTCGTTCCAGATAGCTCCCGAGTATTCGTTAACGGCAAACCTGTGTTGATGAATTAACTCTGATAAATTACCTATGGAGGGATCGCTGATTACATGGTTGATGAGCGACAGTTGTGGCGACAGCGTAAAATGTATCCAGATGACATAAATAAGGCCGGCCCCAAGCCCGGTAACCATGTAGTAGGTAAGAAACCGGCGCGAACCCCATACGCTTTCCAGCACATTTCCAAACATCCACAGGGCAAACATGTTAAAAAATATGTGGGCAAAGCCGCCGTGCATAAACATGTAAGTAACAAATTGCCATACTCTGAAATCGGCGGCACCCGGATAGTGCAGTCCGAGCATGGCGGTTAAGTCAATTCCCGCTTTGTTTAACGTTATCATGGCTACAAACAGTAACGCATTGATGATGAGCAGGTTTTTTATGACCGGTGTCAGTAGTCTGAATCCGGTAGGGCTGTATTGTGACATATTACTTACTTTTTTCTTTTAATAGTTTTTCTAAATCCGATAACGCAATAATGGTTATGATATTACTGCCGTCGGGGGCAACCTCGGGCATGTTGCAGGCAAAAAGCATATCGAAAACAGATTCCATTTCTTTGTTAGAAAGGGTGGTTCCCGCTTTGGTTGAAAGTTTTGCCGCCAGCGAACGGGCTAAGGTAATATTAATATTTGTGTTCAGCTTTTCGGATTTTTTCCGGTCGGACTCAATGATCTGTTCCAGTACCCCTTCAATTTCCGATTCTTTCATTCCGTCGGGAACACCCTGAAAAACAAATGTTCCGGTGCCCTGTGTGTGGAAAATAAAACCGAGGGTGGTCAGCGGTTCTTTTAACGAGCGGATGACTTCGGCATCGGCTGCCGGAAATTGCAGGGTTACAGGAAAGAGCATCTGTTGCGAAATCCCCTGTCTGTTTTCAAGTTTGTTTAAAAACTTTTCGTACAATATGCGTTCGTGCGCTTTTTGCTGGTCGATAAGCATTAATCCCGAACGTACGTTGGTAACGATATAACGGTTATGAACCTGAAAAAACCGGCTGGTTTCAATTTTTTGTGATTCCGATTCTTCTTGCGGAATAAGAGGTTCTGCAGGTGAACCGGGTTGTGAAAAAGTGTCGGGCTGATAGAGTGTTTCCCAGTCTTTATCTCCCCGTTGTGCGGGTGGCTTGTAAGCCGGTTGCCGGCTGCCTGATGTGCCGGTGTTAAACGGATTATAATCGGGGTTTATCGTTATTCCCGGTTGTTTTATATCCTTAACCGGACCTCCGAACATGGCATCAATGGCCGGGTCTTTGTCGAAATCGATGGTGGGTGTGAGGCTGTGCCTGCCTACAGATTGTTTAACGGCCGACTGTAATACGGCATATATATATTTGGCATCGATAAAATTGACTTCCGTTTTTGTGGGATGGATGTTTATATCGATTCCGGCCGGGTCAATTTCAATATTCAGAAAATAGGAGGGAAAAGCATCGGAAGGAAGCAGCTCCGAAAAGGCATTTTCCACCGCATGATTCAGATAGGCATGCTTGATAAATCTTCCGTTGACAAAAAAGTATTGCTCGCCTCTTTTTTTGCGTGAGTACTCAGGTTTTAAAATAAATCCTTTAATAAAAAGTCCGGTGGTTTGCTGTTCGACCGGTAAAAGACGTTTTTCGTAATTTTTTCCGAAAATATTTACGATACGGGCTTTCATGCTGCTTTTGGGAAGCCGGAATACAACTTTGTCGTTATGGGTCATGTTAAAGGCAATATCGTGATTTACCAATGCAACACGGGTAAATTCTTCGATAATGTGCCGGGTTTCAACGGAGTTGGACTTTAAAAAATTACGCCGGGCCGGAACATTGAAAAAAAGATTTTTAACGGCGATGCTTGTTCCCGGTTTGCAGGGGCATGGTTCCTGGCTGATTATTTTGGAACCTTCGACGGTAAGACAATTTCCCAGTTCGTCTTCTTTACGTCTGGTTTTCATCTCCACCTGTGCAATGGCAGCAATGGAAGCCAGTGCTTCGCCCCGGAATCCCATGGTGCGGATGGCGAATAGGTCTTCGGCTTTTTGAATTTTTGAGGTGGCATGACGCTCAAAGCTCATGCGGGCATCCATGGTTGCCATTCCGCAACCGTTGTCAACTACCTGAATAAGGGTTTTGCCGGCCTCTTTAATAAAAAGCTCAACGGATGTGGCTCCTGCATCAATGGCATTTTCAAGCAGCTCTTTTACCGCCGAAGCGGGTCGTTGTATAACCTCACCGGCAGCAATCTGGTTGGCAACCGAATCGGGAAGAAGTTTGATGATGTTCGACATAACGCTTTGTTCCTGCAAATTTATTTTCCTACGCCGAAAAGCATTAGTAATTTGTCAATAAAATCGGTGAAAAATATCAGGTAAACTCCGCCCAAAATAAATATGGCATAAATCAAAAAGGATGTGTTCCGCGATATTCCAAAATCTTTAAAACCGGTTTCCTGATCATCTCCTTTCCAGCGTTTGCGCATCTTCATGCGTAACTCCTCATCGTGGCTAACGGCCTGTTCGTAACCCATTTCGGCCCTGCGTTTGCGCAGCCGTTCCAAATCAGGGTTGTGGTACCTTGCTTTAAAATTGAATTTTTTGGGTTTGGGAGTACGGAATATTACAAATCTCATTTTTCACAATTTAGTGCAAAGATAGGGATTTGTGGCTGAACAGAAAAAAAGAACCGGCCGATGCCCGTGTTGTTTTTAACGGTATGAAACCTGTTTTTTATTTTTGTACCCCATTTGCCACGTTTTTTACAACACCAATAATTACTTCGACGGCTTTTTCCATCGACTCAACGGGAATGTATTCGTGAATGCCGTGAAAATTATGACCTCCCGTAAAGATGTTGGGTGTAGGGAGCCCCATAAACGATAGTTTGGCTCCGTCGGTTCCGCCCCTGATGGGTTTGATAACCGGTTTTATACCGGCATCTGTCATGGCTTGCTCGGCAATGTCAACAATGTAGTGAACCGGTTCTATTTTTTCTTTCATGTTATAATACTGATCGGTTATACTTACTTCAATCAGGTTGTTGTTGTATTTTTTGTTAAGAAATTCGGCTGTTTGACGGGCCAGTCTCTTTTTTTGCTCAAATTTTTCCCGGTCGTGGTCGCGGATAATGTATTTTAAAACCGTTTTATCAACGGTTCCCTGAAAGTCCATCAGATGAAAAAAACCTTCATAACCTTCGGTGTTTTCAGGACGTTGATTTTCGGGCAGCATTCTTTCATATTCCATACCCATAAGGATGGCATTGATCATTTGATTTTTGGCGGTTCCCGGGTGTACGTTTCTGCCTGTAACGGTGACCGTTAATCCGGCGGCGTTAAAGTTCTCGTATTCCAGTTCTCCAATCCTGCCTCCGTCGATGGTGTAAGCAAAATCGGCACCGAATTTTTTAACGTCAAATTTATCGGCCCCACGGCCAATCTCTTCATCGGGAGTAAACCCGATTTTAACTTTACCGTGTTTTATTTCGGGATGGTTGATCAGGTACTCCATGGCACTCATTATTTCGGCAATGCCTGCTTTATCATCGGCTCCCAGAAGGGTGGTGCCGTCGGTGGTGATGATGGTTTGCCCCAAATAGTGTAAAAGTTCGGGAAAATCCTCGGGCGAAAGCACTGCGTGATTTCCCAGTTTAATCTCTTCGCCCTGATAATTTTCGATGAATTGCGGATTGACGTTTTCGCCCGAAGCATCGGGTGCCGTATCCATGTGCGATATAAATCCTACGGTGGGAATGGGTTGGTTTGTGTTGGCAGGCAATGTGGCCGTAACATAACCGTTGCTGTCTGTTGTAACCTCATCAAGTCCCATGGATGTTAACTCGTCAGACAGAAGACGGGCAAGGTTGAGCTGTTTTTTTGTGCTGGGAGTGGTGTCATAGCTTTCGTCCGAACGGGTATCAATTTTAATGTATCTTATAAATTTGTCGATTACTTTTTCCATGTTAAGATATTTTTAGAGCAAAAGTAGTTTTGTTTTGCATAACCTGATGGTATGCAGGGTAAATAATGTTTGTTTGACCTGATTTTTGGTGTTCAGTGTTTTTACTGAGCGATAACCGCCCAGCCGGGGATGGCGTTAAAATTGATGTGGAATACCGAAACACCCCAAAAATAGGTCATTAGGGTAATTATAACAGCGCCCAAAAGATTTAGCAGCAATCCTGTTTTTGCCATTTGCATAACACTTATTTTGTTGGAACCGAAAACAATGGCATTGGGAGGAGTTGCCACGGGCAACATAAATGCCATGGATGCACTTACCGTGGCCGGTAGCATTAACAGCAGCGGATTGATATGGATGGATACCGCAAGAGCTGCAATAATCGGTAAAATAATCTGGGTGGTGGCCGTGTTTGAGGTAAGCTCGGTAAGAAAGGTCATAAACAGCGCAATGGTAAGAATTAAGATTACCGGATGGGTGCCGGAAAGACCTGCAAGCTGGTCGCCCAGCCAGATAGACAATCCAGAGTCTTTAAAACCATGGGCCAGTGCAAATCCGCCGCCAAACAACAGAACAATGTTCCACGGGATGTTTTTCGAATATTCCCAGTTCATAATGAATTGGGAGTTTTTATCTTTTGTGGGAAACAGATATAGCGGCAAAGCAAAAAATATGGCCACGGTTCCGTCGTTGAAATATTCGGGGTGATTAAAAAGCTGCGACCAGCCCGGTATGGTGAGATTTCCGATTTGTAGCGGCGAACGGGTAAGCCATGCAAGAGCAAGAAGAGCAAAGTCAATTAAAATCACTTTTTCTTCGAAACCGGGTTTGCCAAGGGCTTTGTGTTGTTCCCTGAATGTGTCTTTGCTGATGTCAACACCTTTCAGCTGGCGGGCATACATTAAATATAACAACAACCAGGTGCTGATAAAAAGTACGAAAGAGATGGGTAAGGCGAATATAAACCAGTCGATAAAATTGATTTCCGGGCCCTTTGGAAACATGATCTGGAATATTTTTGTAAACATAGGGTTGGGGGGCGTACCCACAAGTGTTGCCACACCTCCGATGGAGGCACTGTAAGCTATTCCCAGTAAAAGCCCGATGGTAAACCTGTCCGATTTTTTTGCGCCGATGCTCTCCTGCAGTTTGTCGCCAACCGACAACAGAATCGGTAACATCATCATGGTGGTGGCGGTATTGGATATCCACATGGAAAGAAAGGCAGAGGCAAACATAAACCCAAGTAAAATGTTGGCAGGTTTGGTACCGGTAATCATTAATATTCGCAACGCAATTCTTTTGTGGAGGTTCCATCGCTGCATGGCAAGTGCCACCATAAAACCACCAAGGAAAAGAAAAATAATATGGTTGATGTAGGTTTCCGAAACCGCCTTGCCGTCCATTATTCCCAAAACGGGATATAAAAACACGGGAAGAAGTGCCGTTATGGCAAGGGGAACAACTTCAAATACCCACCAAATGGCCATTAACAGAGCAACAGCCAGCATATTGGTAAGCACCGGTTTTTGGGGATCGAGTTCAACAAAAAAAAGAATCAGTAAAAAAACTGCACTGCCAAACCAAAATCCAAATATCTTAATACCCGGTATCTTTGAATCATCTTTCATAACTGTGTTGCAAGTTAGAGGTTTTATTGAATAATGACAAGTGTTTGAGAATATTTTTTGACTGGGTGCCGGGTGCTGGTGATTCAAAGTTTGGAGGTTCAAAGTTTGAAAGTTTGAGCTACCGCTAAGACGCAAAGAAAACCTTTTCGGTCGAACGAAAGCTTGCGGGGAGAGTCCGGAAAGGTTGAGAAGGTTTAGCTTGTTGCTCGATGCTCGTTGCTTGTTTGCCCCTCCCACAAGCCCCAACGTCATCCCGAAGGAGGCACGACTGAGGCCCGCCCGAACGTACCGTTCGGTACGGGCGGGGATCTCCCAAGTATCATCCTGCCCTTGCAGTAAAAGGTGTTCAGGTCGTTAATAGTGGGGGGATTCCCGCCTGCCGGCAGGGCAGGCCTCCTCCTTCGTCGTCGAAATGACGGAGAAAAAAACGGTCCTCGAAATGACGGGAGTGGTGGCGGAATGACGGAGAAGAAAGAAGCAGTCGTCGAATTAACGTGTTGCTTGTTGCTGTCTGGTTC
>CAYNVN010000153.1:0-18386 GCA_964400655.1 uncultured Lentimicrobiaceae bacterium | reverse complement strand
TTTGAATTTACCTGCCCGTCCGGCAGGCGGGTTTGTGATTTGGTGCTTGATATTTGAAATTTACTCCAAGTACTCTAAACTCTAGCGCACTCTAGGCATTCCACACTTCAAGTACTTTAGGCACTCCACACTTCTTACCCTTCCCTGGTATAAATAACCTGCGTGGGGTATGCAAATTCAAGTTTCTCCTCTTCAAAGCGGCGAAGGATTTCCATATTAACGGCATCCATATTCCCGAAAATATCGGCTCCTTTGTTGATATAATAGATAAACCGTAGGTTAAGGGCAAAATCGCCAAACTCGGTAAAAGCGGTTACACACTCATCATCCAAATCGCTGTTTTGTTTAACAATATCCTGTAACAGTTCCTGCGCTTTTTTCATTTGCCTGTAAGAGGTGTCGTAAACCAGTCCCAAATCCATGGTTATTTTTCGTTTGGGTTCCGAAGTTACATTGGTAACGGCATCGTTTACAAGCGATGAGTTGGGCATGGTCACCACCCTGCCGTCCAGCAAGCGGATGCGGGTGCTTCTGATACCGATTTCTTCCACTTTTCCGTCGTACCCGTCAATCATAATTCGGTCTTTTATTTTAAAGGGCTTATCGGTAAAAATGGTAAATCCGGCAAACAGGTTCGATACCGAATCTTTGGCAGCCAAAGCAAAGGCCAAACCACCAAGACCAAGGCCGGCAATTACCGCTCCCACATCGTAGCCCATGTTATCAAGGCCGATAATAATGGAGAGAACCCAAATGGCTATTTTAATGCTTTTACGAACGATGGGCAGCAACTGGTCGTCCAAATCGCTTTCCGACTTTTCAACCATCGGTACAATATATTCAATAACCAGCGCATCCACAAAACGGGTAAGTGCCCAGGCAAAATCGATCAACAGTAAAAAATAGTACGCTTTATGAGTAATATCGGCAACCCAGTCGGGAAGCATTAAAGTACGAATGGCATAGTAAATACCGGTGAGAACAAAAAGAAAAACCACCGGATCTTTCATCTTTTCCACCACAATGTCATCCAGTTTGCTTTTGGTTTTTTTTGTGAGGCTTAACACAAACTTTCCAATTAACAGATACAGCAATTTGGCAACAATCACCGAACCGATGATGATTAAAAATGCTATTGCCCACTGTCCGACCGTATTGTTATAAAAGGTTTTTGAAAAGAAATCCATAATTAACGGAGTTTTGTTGAAGGGGCAAAAATAGTTAAATCTGCGGAAGGGTATCAAACCTGTTTGTTTATAACAATCAGTATCATTTTCTTACGTCTGCAGAGTTTTTGGCTAATGAAGCTGTAATATGGAAAAATGAGTTTATCACAAAACAAGCAATCGTGCTTAATAAATAGCTCCTATTACGTGTTTCCCGTACTTTAAATTTGTGAAACTTAAACACATAGTGTTAGAATCAATATAAATTGAAATTCTAATTTATTGATATAGTGTTAAAAACTGTTACAATTTATTAAAGGCTGTTTTTCACCCTGATAAAAATATAATTTTGCTCCTCTTAATTGGAAAAAATCATTCATTGTAATTAACTGATATTAAACAGAAATGAACAAAATAATCGAAAAGGAGTTTTTCTCTGAAAATGTAGCTAAGATTGTTATCGATGCTCCTGAAATTGCCAAGTCGCGCAAAGCAGGACATTTTGTAATTATCAGGCTGGATGAAAAAGGGGAAAGAATTCCGTTGACAATCGCTGACGGCGATCCGGAAAAAGGGACCATTACCCTTGTTGTACAAAAAGTAGGTGTAACTTCTGCCAAATTGCTTGCCATGAAGGAGGGCGATGAGATACTCGACCTGGTAGGCCCGCTGGGTAAAGCTACACACATCGAAAAATTCGGTACCGTACTGTGTGCCGGCGGCGGTGTGGGTGTTGCTCCGCTGTTGCCCATTGTAAAGGCATTACACGAAGCCGGAAACCGCGTAATTACCGTATTGGCAGGTCGTACCAAAGAGCTTATCATCCTTGAAGATGAAATGCGTAAATATTCTGATGAGGTGGTTATTATGACCGACGATGGTTCGTACGGAAAACAAGGTTTGGTTACTGCCGGAATGGAAGAGGTGATCAATCGTGAAAAAGTGGATAAATCGGTGGTGATTGGCCCTGCCATTATGATGAAATTCGGAAGCCTTACCACCAAAAAATACAACATACCTACCGAGGTTAGCTTAAACACCATTATGGTTGACGGAACCGGTATGTGTGGTGCCTGCCGTATCTCCATCGGTGGCAAAACCAAATTTGTTTGTGTTGACGGACCTGAGTTTGATGCCTTCCAGGTTGACTGGGATCAGATGATGATGCGTATGGGTGCTTATAAAACCCAGGAACACGAAGCTTATCAAAGATATTTAGAAACTGTTGAAACTGAAGCATAATGGAAACAATAGCAGAATATATAAAAAAGGGAAGACCCGATGCGTGGCGTGCCGAGCTTAGAAAATCGAAAAAAGCAAAAGAGCGCACCAGCCTCGAGCGCGTTAAAATGCCGGAACAGGATCCGCATGTAAGAAATAAAAACAGCATTGAAGTAAACTTCGGTATTACCGAGGAGATGGCCGTGGTGGAAGCCAGCCGTTGCCTCGACTGCCCCGAACCAACCTGTACCATCGGTTGTCCGGTGGGAATCGACATCCCTCACTTCATTAAAAAAATTGAGTCGAAAGACTTTTTGGGTGCCGCTGCCGTAATCAAACAAACCAATGCCTTACCGGCCGTTTGTGGTCGTGTGTGCCCGCAGGAAAAACAGTGCGAATTGCAATGTTTTTACACCCAGAAACTTAAAAAACCGGCCATCGCCATTGGTAACCTCGAACGTTTTGCCGCCGATTACGAAAGAAACAGCGGTAAAATGTCCATCCCCCATATTGCCGAATCAAACGGTATTAAAGTGGCTGTGGTTGGTTCAGGTCCTGCAGGACTTGCCGCTGCCGGCGATCTTGCCAAATTCGGTTACGATGTTACCGTTTTTGAAGCCCTTCACGAAATCGGCGGTGTGCTGAAATACGGTATCCCCGAATTTCGTCTGCCCAACGATATTGTGGATGTTGAAATTGAAAACATGCGCAAAATGGGGGTTAAATTCCGTACCGACTTTATCGTTGGAAAAACCGCCTCTTTCGAAGATTTGAGAGCCGAAGGTTATCAGGCTTTCTTTGTGGGTAGCGGTGCCGGATTACCGAGATTTATGAACATCCCCGGCGAAAACTACAACGGTATCTTTTCATCAAACGAATACCTTACCCGTGTTAACCTGATGAAGGCCGCTTTTGACGATTACGACACACCGGTTCTTGAAGGCAAAAACGTAGCCGTAATTGGTGGCGGTAACACTGCCATGGACTCGGTTCGTACCGCCAAACGTCTTGGTGCCGAAAGGGCCATGATCATTTACCGTCGTTCCATCGAAGAGATGCCTGCCCGTGTTGAAGAGGTTCATCACGCACAGGAAGAGGAAATTGAATTTATGAACCTGCACAATCCCGTTGAGTACTTTGCCGACGAAAACGGCCGTGTAAACAAAATGCGTGTTCAAAAAATGGAACTGGGTGAGCCGGATGCCTCAGGTCGTCGTCGTCCTATCCCCATGGAAGGATCGGAATTTGATATTGATGTTGACCTTGTTGTGGTTGCCGTTGGCGTATCGCCCAACCCGATTGTGCCAAGCAGTTTGAAAGATTTGAAAATGACCGACTGGGGAACCATTGTGGTTGATAAAGAGACCATGCAAAGCTCTATTCCTGATATTTTTGCCGGTGGCGACATTGTTCGTGGCGGCGCAACCGTAATTCTTGCAATGGGCGACGGACGTACCGCTGCCGCAGGAATGCACAAGTATTTACAGGAAAAAGTTAAAGCAAATTAACATAAGCATGCAGGCTGTTTAAATTTGAATATCCTATTCGCCTTTGTCATGTTTCGCCTGCCTGCAGGGCAGGTAGCCGAAACATGACAAAGGCGATACAAGAAAGTTCATTCTTTTTCAAACAGCTTACTAAAATCATTATTTTTGAAAAACAATAAATAAAAATATCATGGCAGATCTTAGCACAAAATATCTCGGCTTAGACTTACGCAACCCCATTGTTGTTGCCAGTTCGGGGCTTACCGATTCGGTAAACGACATTGTTGAGCTTGATAAAAACGGAGCAGGTGCCGTTGTCCTTAAATCTATTTTTGAAGAACAGATTCACCTCGAAGCCGACCACAACATCCGTAAAATGCAGGCCGATGGTTTTTCGTACGACGAGTACTCCGAAACCATGGACTATATTGATGTTCACATAAAAGAAAAAGAGCTGAGTAACTATTTTAACCTGATTAAAGAGGCTAAAAGCAAGGTTTCTATTCCGGTTATTGCCAGTATCAATGCAGTAACCCCGCTGGAGTGGACCAGCTTTGCCAAACAAATTGAAGCTGCCGGTGCCGATGCCATCGAGCTGAACATTTTTGTAATGCCTTTTGATACGGATAAGGAGTGTACCGAAAACGAAGAGGTTTATTACAAAATTCTGAAAAAGGTTAAAGCAGCGGTTTCCATTCCGGTGGCCGTTAAGCTGAGCCCCTACTTTTCAAACCTTGGCAAAGTGCTGTTGAACCTTGAAAAAGAGGGTGCCGATGCACTGGTTCTTTTCAACCGTTTTTCAGCTCCCGATATCGACATTGAAAACATCAAAACTTCGCATGCCGAAATTTTCAGCAATCCCAACGAAATGTTCAACGTTTTACGCTGGGTAGGTATTATGGCTAACAAGCTGAATGCCGATCTTTCGGCTACCACCGGTATTCACGACGGTGCTTCGGTTATTAAAATGTTGTTGGCAGGTGCTGCTACCGTTCAGGTTTCGTCAGCTCTGTACAAAAACGGCGTAGGTTATCTTTCAACCATGTTAAACGATATTCATGGCTGGATGGACAAAAAAGGTTTCCGTTATGTGGATCAGTTCCGCGGCAAACTTGCCCATAAAGCCGATGATAACAACAACGTTTTTGAACGGATGCAGTTTATGCGCTATTTTAGCGATATAAAATAAACCCGTTGTAACTTTACGGCTAATACCTTTGATGTAAGCGGTTGTAAAGTGTTGAAAATTAAAAAAGGCTTCCGCGGTTTCGGAGGCCTTTTTTGGTTGATTGCGGGGTTTTTACTATTCTTGTAAATCAAAATAACAGAAACGGAGAATTTGTATTGAAAGCAGGAAAGAAAAAAGATAAGGTAGGAGTACAGGACATTGCAAGGGTGTTAAAAATTTCGGCTTCCACGGTTTCCAGGGCGTTGAACGACCATCCGCGAATAAGTAAAGAAACCAAAGAAAAGGTTAAACGGGTGGCCTCCCGTTTGGGTTATAACCCGGGACTTCCCGAATTAATGCACCCCGAAAAATCGGAAGCAATTGCCGTTTTGGTGCCGTCGATGGAAAACAACTTATATCGCGAAATTATTTGGGGAATTGAAGATTACCTTGATGAGCAAAATCATCAAACCTTTGTTATCAATACACAAAGTGACGAACAAAAAACGGAGGTTTTTTTTAAAAATCATCGTAAATACGGTATAAGCGGAATTATTCATTTGGTTTCGGATCGTAAAATTGCTGCCGGTTTTTATAAGGAAATTACCGCAGAAGCCCTCCCTGTTGTTACTGTTTGCGAGCCCGATACGGAAACGGGTCTCAGCTCGGTGTTGCCCGATATGTATCAGGGATTTTATAAAATTGCCGGTTACTTAAAATCTCTTGGCATCCATCGTATTTCGATGGTGATGGAAGATGACAAATATCCCGAAGACCATCAAATGGTTTCTACTTTTAAGTCAACCCTCGAAGCGCATTCCATGCACGATTCAGAGCTTTCGGTTCACTACCTCAGGCAGGGAACCAATGGTTTTACTTCCGGCATCGAGCAGCTTTTGAAACAGAAGAATCCTCCGGAAGCAATATTGGTTAAAAACAGTTTGCCGGCGCTGGAGGTTGTGTCCATTGCATCCAGAATAAACATTAATATTCCTGATAACCTGTTGCTTATTGCCATCGGTTCGGATTACAATGCGGAGGGGCTGTTATCCAACATATCATTATTAAAAATACCCGGCTACCAAATGGGGAAAGAGGCTGCGGCTCTTTTATTTGAGCAGCTTGTCAATCCCGAGGCCGAAACAAGAACCTCTGTGTTGCCGGTGAATTTTATTTTAAAGGGAACGGCCATCAGGATAAAACGGTAAAACGGTTACCTTTTAAGATATACCCACGCTTCGATACCCGATTCAAACAGCAGTTTGCGGCGTTTATAGTCGGCAACTTCATAACGGTCGGCCCTCAGAAGTTCGTCGCCGGTAATTTCAAAAATGGTTCCTTCTACAAAATCACGCTCGTTTCCGGTATATTGAAGAATGGGGTGAATATCGGTGCCGCTGGATTTAATAACCGCCGGATCGGTGATTTTAAGGTTTTCCATCCGATATTTTCGTAAAACATCTTTCCGGCCTTTTAACAGGCGGCCAAAGGTATCTAACTGAACCTGTTCAATTTGTAGTGTTCCGTACGAAAAGAGTTTTTCCATATTCAATCAGATACGTTTTTTCCGGATTTTAAAATCAGGATAAAGGTTGTTCCTTTTCCTTTTTCGCTTTTAATATTAATGGTTCCTCCGTTTAGGTGGACAAATTCTTTTACCAAAAGCAGCCCCAGTCCGGTTCCCTTTTCGTCGTGTGTACCTTTGGTTTGGGAAACATACCCGGAGTTAAACAGGTTTTTTACCGTTGACGAATCCATTCCTATTCCCTCATCTTTAACGATTACCATAACCCGGTCGTTTTTGTTTATTGCATCCATTTCGATGGTTGATTGCTGATGCGAAAATTTGATGGCGTTGGATATAAGATTGGAAAATACGGTATTAAGCATGTTCCGGTCAAAAAACACTTCCACATCTTTTGGGATATTGTTTTTAAGGGAAATATCTTTGGAAAAGGCGTGTTGATATTGTGCTGCAAAAACATGTTCTACCATATCATACAGTTTTATCTTTTCGGGTATCGAAATGATTTTGTTTTGCTGAGCCCTTGACCAGGTTAAGATATTTTGGACCAGATTAAAAAGGGTGCGACTTGAGTGGTTCATAATCTTAGCATAGGATTTTAGTTCTTCCTTTGAGGCGACATTAATGTTCTCGTATAACAGTTCGCTAAAACCAAGCAGCGAATTAAAAGGGTTTAGCAGGTCGTGGCCGATTATTGAAAATATTTTGCTTTTGGTGGCATTGCTTTCGCGCAGTTGTTTTTCAATTTTTTCTTTACGTGCAATTTCTTCTACAAGTTCCTGTTGCGTTTTTTTTAAATCGTTTGTGGCAAGGCTAATCTGCGTTTCCAGTAAGCGCTGACGTTTTTCCAGTATGTAGGTCCGGCGGTAAAATAAGCCAATGGTAAATAAAATAATCAGAACAATTACCAAAATCAAAAACCATATTTGTAAATAATACGGTTTAAAAAACCGAAATCTGATGGGTGTTGAATATTTACTCCATTTGCCCGTTGTGTTGGAAGCATTGATATAAATGGTGTTTACACCAAATGTATAGCTGAATAAATTGATTTTATTGTTGTTCCCTATTTCTATCCATTCGCCGTTGTTGATTTTATACCGGTATTGGATGTTATAAGGATTGATGTAATTAAGCCCTGCGAAAACAATTTCAAGGCTGTGTGTTCCAAAAGGAATGGGAATTGGTTCTTTGGAGAATAGTAAATTGGTTTTGGCCGTTTTGTTATTGATACGCAGGCTTGTAAATTGAACCTTTGTGTTGATGGTGTCCATTGTAAATTTATCAGGATAAAAGCAGGTTATCCCTTTGATGCCCCCGAAACAAAACAAGCCGTTGTCGCTTTTGTAATAGGCATTTGTGTTGAACTCGTTGTCCTGAAGCCCGTATCTTTTATCAAAATTGATGAATGTTTCATTTTTTGGATTGAACCTTGAAATACCGTTGTTGGTGCTGACCCACAAATTTCCTTTACTGTCTTCAAGGATACCGTAAACAGTATTGTTTGCCAGTCCGTCGCTTTCAAAATAGCCTTTAAAGGTTGTAGTGCTGTCGATAAACTTATAAAGACCGTTTCCCGTTCCCACCCAAATATTACCCTTGCTGTCTTCAACAATGGTTTTAATGGGGTTAACAAAATAGGATACGTTTTTTAAACCTTTATTGGCGAAGCGGTAAATCGGTTTGTAGGTTTCGGGATTGATTACCAAAATACCGTCTGTAAGCGAGCCGATCCAAAGCTGATTGTTGTTTCTGAGATAAAGCGACAAAATATTTCCCCTGATAAATCCCGAATCGGTTTCCGGGGAGAACGATTTGACCAGCTTACGGTTTTTAAAATCGTATAATAATAGCGTTCCCCGAAGTCCGCCTATCCACATAAGCGATTTTTTATAGGGCAAAATTTTAAAGTAAGGTGACCAATGATTAGTGCCGGAGGTGTTTTTTGGTATGATTTTCTCTTTTTCGTTTGTTTTTGTGTTTAAGCGCATAAGATAGTTATTGGCTTCAAACGATATCCAAAGATAACCCGGGTCTTCTTTTAGTTCGGTAAAAAAATAGGGGACACCTCTTTCTAAAACCGGTTCCGAAATATTTTTTTTAAGGTCTATTTTGTCAATCCCTCCGTAACCGCCAACATATAAATAATCACCTGATTGATACATGGTTCTTACACTTTTAAAGTGGAGTCGCGGCTCGGAAACACTCGATTTACTGATTGTTGTAAAAAATGAAGACAATGAATTGTAAACATAAAGCCCCATTCCATTGCTCCCAACCCATATCACACCCTGATCATCTTTGTAGATTACAAGCAGGCCGTTAAAATCAAGGTTATTATTGGATGAGGAGGTGTTGTAATAAGTGCACTGTTTGCTGTTTATATTGTATTGCACAAGACCGATATCGGTGGTTGTGGCCCAAATAATGCTGTCGTTAATCTTTTCGAGAGAAACCAATATGTTGTAATCGGCAGTATTTACATGCGACTCATCGTTTAAATAATACTGTTTGTAGCTGTGGTCAGTAACATTAAAACAGATAATGCCTGTTCTTATGGTTGAAAAAAGCAAATGATCGTTATCCAACAACTTAATATCGGTAATCCTTACCGGTTCTTTTTCTTTATAGTGTGTTTTCCAGTGATAAGCCTTTATTGGAATGTTTTTAAAGCCACTGGTTGATTTGTCATATAAAAATAACCCGTAATAGGCTGATCCCACCCAGATATTTCCATGCGCATCCTGAATGATGGTTAAACGGTCGATGATGCTTTTGTCAGGTTCTGTTTGTAACAGGTTCAGATGTTTTACTTTATTATGGGTTTTAATATTGATAAAATCGATTGTACTGTTTATATAACCAACAATCATAATATCGGGCTTTACAAAACAGATATCGGTAACATAATTACCGGACAAAGAGTTGGGATTATGATCATCATGGTTAAGGATCAGAAAACTGTCAGCTTCGGGATAGTATATACTGATTCCGTTTTCCCGGGTACCAACCCATAAGTGCCCTTTGGGGTCTTCGGTTATTTTGGTGATTTCGTTGCCTCCAATGCAGTTGGTGCCTGAATATCGCTGTCTGAAAATTTTAAAGGTTTTTCCGTCGAAGCGGTTAAGCCCGTCATCGGTACCAAACCACATAAATCCGCGACTGTCTTTAAAAATTGCGTTGATGGTGTTTTGACTTAATCCGTTGGTGGAGTTAATATGGGTAAATCGTAAATAGTCGTGGGCATACAATATGGGAATTGATAAAAGAAAAACAAATAGTATGATATACTTTTTAAGCATATGAATGGTTTATGCTATCAAAAATAAGTATATTGTTTTGTAATTGCTACGGGAACAGGAATATATTGTTCAATTTAAAATTATTATATATTTATTGAAAATCAATATAAAGAAGAAACTCCGGAATGATAAAGAACCATAAAAAATGCTGTGAACAATACAGAAGTCTGTATTATCCACAGCCTTATAGTTATATTAATAAACCTGCAAAAGGGTTACTACATATTTTGAGCATCCATTACGGCAATCATTACCATGTTAACGATTTCGTCCACCGAACTACCCATTTGTAAAACGTGCACCGGCTTGTTCATTCCGTTAAGGATGGGGCCAATCAGTTCAAAATCGGTTAGCTCACCCAACAGTTTATAGGCGGCATTTGAGGCGGCAAGGTTGGGGAAAATGAGCGTATTGACCTTTTTACCCAGAATTTCGGCAAAAGAAAAGTTCTCTTTCATCAGCTCCTGATTAAGGGCAACGTTGGCCTGTATTTCGCCATCAACCTTAAGTTCGGGATAACGTTCATGGAGTATTTTTACCGCTTCGCGCATGCGGTTAGGCGAATTGCCGTTTACCGAGCCGAAATTGGAATATGAAATCAATGCAATTACGGGATCGATATTGAAACGTTTGACGGCCTGAGCCGTTTGAACGGTTATTTCAACCAGCTCTTCGGCACCGGGCATCTGGTTAACGGTGGTGTCGCTTAAAAACAGCGGCCCCTCTTTTGTGTTTACAATGTACATTCCGCTTACAATGTTCAAATCGGGTTTTTTACCGATAATTTGCAATGCCGGACGTATGGTGCTCGGATAGCTTCGGGTCATACCTGCCAAAACCGCATCGGCAACACCCGTTTCAACAAGCATGGGGGCAAAATAGTTTTTGTGGTGCATGTACTCGTTGGCTCCTGCCAGGGTTAACCCTTTGCGCTGGCGTTTTTTGTAAAGAATATCGGCAAACTCTTTTCTTCGTTTGTTTTCTTCTCTCGATTTGGGGTCGATGATTTGAATGCCGTCAAGCTCCAGCTGGTTCTTTTCAATAATCTCCTCGATTTTTTGGCGATTGCCAAGCAAAATGGGGATTGCCAGCCCTTCGTTATGAACGATTTCGGCGGCTTTAAGAATATTATAATGGTCGGCATCCGACATAACAATTCTTTTGGGAGCCTTTTTGGCGGTGGCTTTCATCTGACGTTTCAGCGGATTGGACAATCCCATCCGTTTTCTCAGTTCTTCTTTATAGGTACTCCAGTTTTTAACGGGATTTTTTGCAATTCCCGAATCCATGGCTGCTTTGGCCACGGCGGGAGCTACGGTTTCAATTAAACGCGGATCGGTGGGTTTTGGAATAAGGTACTCTTTTCCGAATTTAAGATTATGTACTCCGTAAGCAAGGTTAACTTCTTCCGGAACAGGTTGTTTGGCAAGTTCGGCAAGGGCTTTGGCAGCCGCCAGTTTCATCTCTTCGTTAATTTTGGTGGCTCTTACGTCAAGCGCACCGCGAAAAATAAACGGAAATCCCAGCACATTGTTTATTTGATTGGGATAGTCGGAGCGTCCCGTTGCCATAATGGTATCTGGACGAGCACTCATGGCCTCATCATAGGAGATTTCGGGAACGGGATTTGCCAGGGCAAACACAATGGGATTTGGTGCCATGGTTTTCATCATATCCTGTGTTAGCATTCCGCCTACCGACAGTCCGAGAAACATATCGGCACCTTTTACTGCTTCTTCAAGGGTATGAACCGGCAGGTCGGTGGCAAAAGGTTTTTTTGTTTCGTTTAAATCCGTACGGTCTTTATGGATTACTCCGCGACTGTCGCACATGATTACATTCTCTTTTTTGGCACCCATGGCCAGGTAAAGCTTTGTACACGAAATGGCAGCGGCACCGGCACCACTGACAACAATTTTAATATCTTCGATTTTTTTGCCAAGAATATCCAGTGCGTTTATCAGTCCTGCCGATGAGATGATGGCCGTACCGTGCTGGTCGTCGTGCATAAGCGGAATATCAAGCTCTTCTTTCAGGCGTGTTTCAATTTCAAAACACTCGGGGGCTTTAATATCTTCGAGGTTTATGCCTCCAAATGTGGGGGCAATGGCTTTAACTACTTCAATAAATTTATCGGGATCGGTTTCGTTAACCTCAATATCAAAAACATCAACATCGGCAAAAACCTTAAATAAAAGCCCTTTGCCTTCCATTACCGGTTTGCCCGCTTCGGGGCCGATATTGCCCAGACCCAGAACTGCCGTTCCGTTTGAAATAACCGCCACCAGGTTTCCTTTGGCGGTATAACGATATACATCTTCAGGGTTGTTTTTTATTGCCATACAGGGGTCGGCTACACCGGGAGTATAAGCAAGTGATAAATCACGTTGTGTTGAATAGGGTTTGGTAGGAACCACTTCTATTTTACCCGGCCGTCCCAACTCGTGGTATTTAAAGGCATCTTTTCTAAATAACTTATCCATTTTTTAATGTTTTAAAAGTTGCGGCAAAGTTAGACAGAATTATATGAAAACATCAGTGAAACCTGGTATTAATAACACATGGAGGCATTATTTATATTAGTTTAACATATTGATTATAATGATAATTAATAATGTCTTTTTATTCTTACCTCAAAGTATTAATTATTCCGTTTGTTTCTTAACGGAAAGTGATTCGAAACCCGTAAATTTAATAATAGATAACCTTCACATCAGGGTGTTTCTCTTTATAATTATCTACTTTTTTCTTTCGGATTGAGGTGTTGTAACAAATCAGTTTCTCCATATTTGGCAATTCATCAATATCCGTAAGTTTATTTACCCTGGTATTGTTAATTGTTAATTTTCTTAAAGATGTAAGGTTTGCCAGCGGTTTAAGTTTTTTAACCCTGGTACCTGCAATGTTAAGCGCTTCCAGATATAACAGGTTTGCCAACGGTTCTAAATTTTCGACACCTGTGTTTTCCAAATCCAACTCGGTAATATAGGTTAATTTTGCCAGCGGTTCAATATCAACAATGGGGTTGTTGGGAAGGTTCAGCACCCTGATGCTGTCGCATTCGGAAAGGGGCGACAGGTTGGAAATACTGGTAAAACTGATGGTTAGTTCCCGTAAAAGACCGAAAATACTTAACGGCTCCACGTCATCGATTTCACTGTTTTTGTTTATGGTCACAGTGGTCAGGTCAACCATTTGCTGGAGCTGTTCGCGCGAAGGATCGCCATCAATTTTTATTTGTTCCGATAAAACTTTTTGCCATGCCCCCGATAAATTATTCCACCAGAATTTCAGGGAGTTTGTTTGATAAACAATGCTGCAACCGGGTATAACAGCCTTAAAGGCAATAACCTGTGGCGTGGTTATTTTTGTGTTGTCGCAATAAATTCGTTTTAGTTTTTTGTTTTTTAGTAACGGTTTTAAATCGCTAACTTCTGTATTATCGATGTTAACCATACGAAGGTTGGTTAATTCTTTAATGTCATCTAAACCTGAAATTCGTGTATTTTCAAGATTCAGATACCGTAAACTGTTAAGACCCGCCAATGGCAACAAATTACTTATTGTTGTATTATCGGCATCCAGCGTTTCAAGTCTGAAAAGCATTTTTACCGGTTCAAGATTTTCAATAATCTTATTGTTTGCCAGTACCAGTTTCTTTTTGTTAACTATTTTATGAAGTTCTTCTTTGGTTGGAGGATTGCTCATTCCATAACCTTTTGACAAAACTTTTTTCCATTCACCGGATAAACTGTTCCACCAGTTTACCAGTCGTTGCGAATCGAAAATTACCAGACATTTGGGGTTTTTCTCCATAAATCCGATAGCCTTATCACGATTGATACCTGTATTGTCGCAATAAATAAGTTTAAGCCTCTTATTTGCTTCCAGCGGTTGTAAACTATTAATGGCGGAATTATTTGCCTGAATGGTTTTGAGCGTTGAGTCGCCGGCCAACGGCGATAAATCGGAAATATGGGTGTTATCAATATTTATATATTCGATGGCCGGAGCATTTTGTAAAGCGGTTAAATCGGTTACTGCCGAACCCTTTAAAATCAGTCGTTTTAAAGCGGGAAGTTTTCCCACCGGCTCAAGATTGGTAACAGGCGTGTAGGCAAGGCTTAACAGGTTCAGGTTGTTCATGGCTGCCAGCGGCGATAAATCCACAACGAGGGTGCTGTCGATAATCAGTCGCTCAAGCATGGTAAGTCCGCTGATGGCATCCAGCGAATCCGTTTCGGTTTTCGACAGGTCAAGCTCCTTAAGGTTAAACGAAAATTTAAGGGGTTCGAGATGTTTTACCGCTGTACGCGAAACATTCAGCTCTTGTAATTTATTCAGGTTTCTTAAGGGCGACAGGTCGTTGATAAGCATATTTGAAACATTAACCCGTTCCAGTGCGGTGAGCCTCGATAACGGTTCCAGAGATTCAATCATAAAATTATTGCTCAAATCGATACTTTTAATTCCGAAAAAGGTTTTTAAGTAGCTGTCAAGTTCCGAAACATTAACCTTAACCGTATCGGAATATTTTGTAAGCACTGTATCATACGAGTAAACAATTTTGTACTGTCCCGAATCGAGTTCCGGCAATTTTGCAAAGCGCAGGGTGTCGTTACCGCTAATCAGAAGCGAGTCTTTTTCCACTTCACTTCGGGGTCGTAAAATAACGGCCGTACTATCGTCAAACGAAATTACGCTGTTCATGGTCAGCGTATCGAAAACCAAAACCTTTGCTCCGAAAAAATCTTTCCATGGTAACGGTAAATGATTCCACCAGTAACGCATTTCGGTTTTGGCATTGGGTTTGGTACTGTAAATACTGGCAATATGGAGGTCTTTTTTATAGGGGTCGAGATTGATTTCCACAAATCTTAAAAGGTTATTGTCCACCGTGTCGTTGTCAACGGTAACTCCCTGCAGGTTCCGGTTAACGGAAACCTTAAATACAATTTCCCCCTTTTGGTTGGTAATTTGCTCAACCGATATTACTTCGTAAGCAAATTGTACTTTTTTGTAAAAAAAGATGATGTCTTTTAAATAAGCCTGTACATCTTTGCGCAACGGCACATCACGGTTTTCGTCCAGATCGTCTTCAATTTGAACTTCGGGATTGAGAAATACTTTTAAATAGCTGTTGTTAATGATGATCTCTTTTTCGGCGATAACCTCATCGGGGTCTCCCAAAAAGTTCAGCGTACCTTCAAGGTAACTGATCATCATTTTACTTTGTTGTTCGTACGTTTTTATCTCTTCGGCCGAAAGTTTAACTTCGTTTTGAGCCGGTAAAAACGTAACACCGTAAAACAAAACACTGATGATGAATATTATTCTTCTGTACATGACTTGTAAAATCTTATTAATTCGGGTTTTTCCTCTTCTTTAACATATTTCAGATTGGATATTAACCAACCCGAATTGGTATCGCTCCGGTTGTAATATGATAACTCAAAATACCAGTCGGGTACCTGAAAGAAGTGAAATTTAACACCTGTTATTTCTTTAAACTTTAACTGTTTTGTTTTCATCAGATAAAAAAACAGCGTAAGGTAATCGGGGGTAAAATTGTCTGATGCGTAATATTGGATTCTGGAAGGGTGGTCCAGCCCCTTATGCAGATTCATAAAATCAAGCTCGTGACTTTGAGGATGTAAAAAGTATTTTGCGGCTTCGGAACTGTCCATAGGGGGAAAAAAGCCGCTGGTGTAGTTATAATATACATTGCTGATGACCCATTTGGAACCAAGCCCCGACTCTTCAAGCGTTAAAAACAGGATTAAGTGCTGGTCTTCGCCGTTGGAGGTAAAAGTGGCCGACACCTCCGCAAACCAGTCTTTATCAAGAAATTTTAAGTAATACGGATGTTTTTTATTGGTTACATCTTCGATAAAATACTTTTTTAACGAGCTGTTGGTGCGAGGGTTATGAACATCAAACATCTGCTCCAGCAGTTTTACCCTTATTTTTGTGTTGTGATAGCGCCTGTCGGTGGTTTTTAAAAGTTTTCCGTATTGGTCTTCTTCCATGTTGAACCTTCTGAAAAACTGGCCGACCTGTTTGTTCATCATATAGAGGATGCTTTCGTCTTCGCTTCCTTCGGTGGTGTTACCGAACGAATAACTTTGGGCCACACCCGTTTGGGTAAAAACTGCCAAAAGAAAAAGTAAAAATATTTTGGAAATCAATTGCATATCCGTTTTTTAGAATTTTCGGCAAAGTTAATTGTTTATATGTATCTTTACGGTTTAGGTAAAGCGTCATTTTAAACAACGTATTATGAACCCGAATATTTTTAAAACAATCAGTTACGGACTGTTCATCGTTTCGGCGGCCGGTGAAGGCCGTAACAACGGATACATTGCCAATACCGTTTTTCAGCTTACCGCCGAACCTGCTAAATTCGGAATAAGCTGTAACAAAGATAATTTTACGGCATCACTGATTTTAAAGCAAAAGAGGTTTTCGGTTTCCGTACTTTCACAAAACTGCAAACGTGAGCTAATCAATAAATTCGGTTACCGTTCGGGAAAGAGTTCCGATAAATTTGATGATGTGACCTTTATTGAAACCTCCGGAGGAGTTCCGGTGGTTACCGAAGGTTCTGTTGCCTGGATGGCGTTTGAATTGCTGGAAACCATTGATATGGGAACCCATTATCTGTTTGTGGGATTGCTGAAAGAGGGGGAAATGTTGTCGGAAGAACCACCCCTTACGTATGCCTATTTCCATGAAGTACTTAAGGGGGTTGCTCCAAAAAATGCTCCTACCTACATTTCAAAAGCGTTGCGTAAAGAGGCTGCAAATCAACAACCCGAAACAAACGAGGATAAGAAATTTCAAAAATATGAGTGTATGGATTGCGGTTGGATTTACGATCCCGCCATTGGCGACCCCGACAACGGGATTTCTCCCGGTACGTTATTTGAAGCGCTTCCCGACGACTGGACCTGCCCCGACTGCGGTGCGGCAAAGTCGGAATTTGAACCTGTTGATTAATCATTTTGTAAACGTACAAATCAGGAAAATTGAAGAAGATTCTTGTTATTCGATTTAGCTCTATTGGCGATATTGTGCTTACAACCCCTGTTATCAGGTCGTTAAAAACACAGCTGGATTGCAGGATAGACACCGTTACCAAAAGCGCAAATGCACATCTTTACGAAAACAATCCCTATGTTAACAAAGTGTTCGGTTTCGAAAACAGCGAAACAGAAGTTATATCCCGGCTTAAAGATGAACAATACGACTTTGTGGTTGACTTGCAAAAAAACCTGCGATCTTACAAAATAAAAAAGGCCTTAAAAGTTGCTTCGGCCTCTTTTCCTAAAGTGAATATCGAAAAATGGTTGCTGGTAAACCTTAAAGTTAATTATCTGCCGGAAGTTCATGTGGTAACGCGTTATTTTAAAGCCGTTGAACCCCTGGGAGTAACCAACGACGGAGAGGGCCCCGACTTTTTTATCCCCGCAAAGGATGAGGTTGATGTAACAACAATTGATAAAAGACTTGAAAAAGGATACGTCGGGTTTGTTGTGGGCGGACAACATTTTACAAAAATATTTCCGCCCGAAAAGGCGGCACAGGTAATCAACAAACTTGATTTACCGGTTGTACTGCTGGGAGGCAAAGAGGATTATGAACGAGGCAGGGAGGTTATTAAACGCACACCCGGAAAGGCAGTATTCAATGCCTGCGGCAGGTTTAACCTCAATCAGTCCGCCTCGCTGGTTAAACAGTGCCGAGTATTAATTACCAACGATACCGGCCTGATGCACATAGGGGCCGCTTTTAACAAGCCCATGGTTTCCATTTGGGGAAATACGGTTCCTGCTTTCGGCATGTATCCTTATATGCCCCGGAATAAAGATCGGTTTTATATTTCAGAAGTAAAAAATCTCTCCTGCCGTCCGTGCAGCAAGCTGGGGTATTCCCGCTGTCCGAAAAAACATTTTAAATGTATGATGGAACAGGATGTTGATGCGATTGTGAAAAGGGTTGGGGACTATTACATATAATTCAGGGTTGTAGCAGGTTGTGCGGGGGAGCAGGTAAAGCAGATGAAATGTGGAGTGTGCTAAAGTTTGGAGTACTTGGGGTTTAGCGTTTGGCGTTGGTGCGGGCCCGCCTGCCGGACGGGCAAATCAAAAATCATAAATTAAAAACCGAAAATCATAAATTAAAAGTGCCTAAAGTTTGGAGTACTTAGAGTAAATTCTAAATATCAAGCACCAAAACACAAACCCGCCTGCCGGACGGGCAGGTAAATTCAAAAAATCACAAACAAATAATTCCAAAACTACGACGTTCCTTTATTAGTCCGTCATTTCGAGGGAGGAACGACCGAGAAATCCCCTACTATTGACGACCGAACTGGGGCAGGCTGATGCAGGGGAGATCCCTCGCAAAGCTCGGGATGACGACGGGTTGTGCGGGAGGGGTAACAAGCATCCAGCAACCAGCAACCGAAAAAGCTATCCTTTGCGCCTTTGCGTCTTCGTGGTTCATTGAAACCTC
>CAYNVN010000152.1:0-6321 GCA_964400655.1 uncultured Lentimicrobiaceae bacterium | reverse complement strand
ATTATACTTTCAAGATTCCTGGCAAAAATAAACTCAAATTATTGTTCCTGTTATCGTATAACAGGGGCTTGCTTGTTTTCCTTACTTGGCTATGCTTCAGTATGTCTATGAACACTCCAGGTAAACCCCGGACTTCTTTCTGTTTCTTCCCCTCAAAAAGGGAGTGCAAAAGTAATACTTTTTTCTTTCCTGTCAAGAAAATTAACAAATATTTTAAATATTTTTTTTCTTGACTGATTATCAATATTTTAAAAAGCTAAAATAATTAAAAGCTGACTTTGTATATGAACTCCTCTTGTAAAAGGGAGTGCAAAGATAGTTTAATTTTACACAAAACAAATACACCCTGTTAAAATAAATTAAAAAAATCTTTTTATGCTCACATATATCACATAATCTCAGTTATTTAAACATACATTTTTTTATCAATCGCATTTTCGGAAAATTAAACTATTTTTGATGTCGTGTATTAATAAGGTGTACTACCAACATTATAAAAGTTATGGCATATTTTGAATCGCGTTTTTTTTATCTGTTGATTGTATTTTTAAACATATTATCAATTAATGCTTTTGCACAAGGTACTCCCGGAGTAACTGCAGGAGGTTCCGGTAATGATGTAGGTTTAAGTATTTGTGCGGCACACGACGGCGGTTATGTGGTTGCAGGAAGTACAAGAAGCAGAGGGGCCGGAAGTAACGATTTCTATTTTGTAATTTTAAATGCCAACGGACAAGTAACGGGTGACAAAACTTTTGGCCGGGCTCATCAGGATTTTTTCAGAGGTATAATCCCGATTGATAACGGATATGCTTTTATCGGGGATTCGTGGAGTTTGGGCTATGGAAGGCTTGACATTTACATGTTGAAAACAGACCGGTTTGGAAATAACGAAAAGGGATTTTCGTACGGTTACGATATGCGTGATAACGGCTTTGATATAATGCAAACAGACGATGGTGGCTTTGCAATATTGGGCCACGCAAGACATGATAACCCTTATGGAAATATTGTTCTGTTAAAAACAGATAGCGAAGGTAATCTACTTTGGGATCAGGAATTCAGCGGAGAAGGAAATGATTATGCTTTTCAGATAACAAACAGCAGCAACAACGACGGTTATGTTTTTGTTGGTTCAAAAGACGGTTTTTTTGATGATGTTCATGCTGATTTTAAAGCACACGATGCTGATATACTTCTGATAAAAACCGATGAAGATGGAAATCAAATCTGGAAAAAATATTACGGAGAATCGGGACACGATTTCGGCTACGGAATTTGCAATGCTCCTGATGGTGGTTACTATATTATTGGTTCCAGCCAGTCGTACGGAAACGGCAGCTTTGACATGTTGCTGCTTAAAACCGATGAAGATGGTAACGAAGAGTGGATTAAAAGTTTTGGCGGACCGGATTATGAATATGGCAAATCGATTATTACCGATAACGAAGGAAATTTATATTTGATTGGCAGCAGCAAAAGTTTCGGCACGGAAAACTCCGTTGATGTTTTTATTGTAAAAACCGATGCCGACGGAAATGAATTATGGAGTGAAACATTTGGCGGGCCGAAAAATGATTTTGGCGAGGATGCCGTTATTCGTCCTGACGGAGGCTGTATGATTGTTGGCAGCACCAATAGTTTTGGTTCCGGAGGAAGCGACGTTTATTTACTTGGAATAAAGTCGAACGGAGAACCGGATATGTTTGAAGATATTGACTCGAAACCCGAACTCTCGGTTGTTTTTTACCCCAACCCAATGTCGGTGTCAGGAGTGTTTGCTATGCCTTACGATAGTAGCGGAAGCAATTATACCATTTTACTGTACGATTCATTTGGCAGAATGATGTTAAAAGAAACCATCAGGACAAACAGATTTAATCTGCAAAAAGGAAATCTGATATCCGGCACCTATTATTACAGGATTATTTCAGAAAAAGACCCTGGAATTTTTTACAACGGAAAAATAGTGATCCGATAAATCTCTGTATGGTAATTAATTATTTCATCGACCACCCTGTACATTGAGCAAAGAGTCAAGATTATCAAACTGCCATGACAGCTTTTGTTCAGGAATACTATAGGTAAACGTTAACACATTATTATCGGGTTCGTTGTAATAAAGTCCACAACCTAAAAAGTGAATACCGTCATCCGAATCTCTTTCAAACTTTTTCGGCCCCGATCCCATATCACCCAAAATGCAAATTACTTCAATCCCCCTGTTTTTAACCGCTACCAACTTAGGATAGATGGTTTTGTTAAACTGCGTATTTACCGAATCGCAGTTGGCATTCCAGTATTTCAAATTACTTTGGGCATAGAGGCTGGGTGATGGCAACCCCGGAACATCCAGCCAGATTCCATGATGCATCAGTAAAATTAAATAACGCGATTTTGAAATGGTATCGCAAACATTGCTTATCATGCGGTACTCATCATTTAGCATTTCGCAGTTAACGGGAACAATGTTGGTGTTCATCACAATTCGTGTTATCCCGTGAGTTGAAACGGCATAATATGTTTTCTGTCCGGTAAATTCCGAATACCACTCCCAATTACCGTTTCGGGCATCATGATTTCCCAATGCCCAATGGGTTTCGGGACTTCCGAGGTTGAACAAAGAATCGATATATTTTACGGTAGAATATTCAAGCATGGCTTCCGAGCACACATCACCCCCCAGCCATATACCCTGATAAACCGACTTATCGAGTTGTTCAATACGATAATCCACTTTGGTTCCGTGGCTTCCTCGTTGGTAGCAATGTCCGACAAACAGATATTGAATTGTGTCCTGGGCCTGCAATGTAACCCCCATGAACAAAAACAAAACAATTACCAAGCTTTTATTTAACAACCTCATTTCAATAAAATTTATTCTATTTAGCACAAAGGTAATATTTTGTAAATAAAAACACCCTGCCGAAATAATTTCAACAGGGTGTTTTTTCTTTTTCGGGGAAAAACAAATACTATTTTGCGTATTTAAAGTTTTTACCAAGAAACTGTGCATCGTCACCAAGGCTTTCCTCGATACGCATCAGCTGGTTATATTTTGCAATACGATCGGTACGGCTGGCTGAACCGGTTTTAATCTGACCGGTATTAAGTGCAACAGACAAATCGGCAATGGTTACATCCTCGGTTTCGCCCGAGCGGTGGCTTACCACGGCAGTATAGCCATTTCTGTTTGCCAGGGTAACGGCATCGATGGTTTCGGTTAATGTTCCAATCTGATTCAATTTAATAAGAATAGAGTTGGCAACACCCATATCCAGTCCTTTTTGCAGACGATTCATATTGGTAACAAACAGGTCGTCGCCAACAAGCTGGATACGATCTCCCATTTTTTCCGTCATCAATTTCCATCCATCCCAGTCATCTTCGGCCATTCCGTCTTCAATAGAAATGATCGGATATTTCTTAGCCCAGTTATCCCAGTAATCAACCATCTCGGCCGGGGTTAACTTATCACCGGTTGACCATTTAAGATGATAAACATTTTCTTCGGGTAAATAAAACTCCGAAGAGGCGGGGTCCAGTGCAATAAAAATATCTTCGCCCGGTTTGTAACCTGCTTTTTCGATGGCCTGTAAAATGAAAGTGATGGCTTCTTCGTTGGAAGCGAGGTTTGGAGCAAATCCACCTTCATCGCCCACGTTGGTGGAATGACCGGCTTTCTTTAAAACGGCTTTCAGGTTATGAAAAACTTCGGAACCCATTTGAATGGCATGGCTAAAACTCTCTGCACCAACAGGCATAATCAGGTATTCCTGAAAATCGACACTGTTATCGGCATGCGAACCTCCGTTTAAGATGTTCATTTGCGGAATGGGTAATGTTTTGGCATTTACGCCGCCAATGTATCTGTATAAATACTGATTGGTTTCCTGCGCAGCAGCATGGGCAACGGCAAGCGAAACTCCCAGAATGGCATTGGCTCCGAGGTTGCCTTTATTGGGTGTTCCGTCAAGTTCAATCATGCGTTTATCAATCTCTACCTGATCGGTAACATAATAACCTGCCAGTTCATCGGCAATTACTTCGTTAACATTATGAACGGCCTTTTGAACGCCTTTTCCCATGAAATAAGATTTATCACCGTCTCTCAATTCAACGGCTTCGTGTACTCCGGTTGAAGCGCCCGATGGTACGGCTGCTCTTCCGATAATACCTGATTCGGTCATTACATCTACTTCAACAGTAGGATTTCCTCTTGAGTCGAGGATTTGCCTTGCGTGGATATTTACTATTTGACTCATTAGTTTGTATTTAAAAATTTCAGGCAAAGTTACTTAAAAAGTAAGCGTGTAAAAAATATTAACCTTATGCTTTTTGTTTTAAAATGTTATATATCGTTAAAAACTGTTCAAATACCCAAAAGAAACGTTTGCGGAAAATGAACCCTCAATAAAGTTTTTTGAAATTCCGGTAAACTATCCTGTGAATAAGTGTAATCGTAAAAACAATTTCATTGAAGTTGTTTAACGTTAACTTGTTGGTTATAACAGTAAAATATTTTAAGGGACTGTTCAAAAAGTAATTTTTTAGTCATATTATCAGCCTAAGTAGGGGTTGTCACACTGAGCGCCTGCCTTGCCGACAGGCAGGCGCTCAGAATGACACGTTTTTTACTTTTTGAACAGTCTTTTACGTAGAATATTTGTATTTCCAAGCTGATAATTTTAAACAGTTCATCTTATAATAAGCAGCCTTTTAATCCCTTACCAACAGAAGAGTTACTGATTGTCTGAATTAAGAATGATTACTCTTTCACATATTTTTCAATAATTTCGAACAGTACTTTTTTGTTTATGGGCTTCGCCAGGAAATCGTCACAACCCGATTCCATAATTTTTTTCTTCTCTTCGGGATGAGAATAGGCCGTTTGAGCTATGACCGGCAATTCGGGATATTTTTGTTTGATTAGTTTTGTGGCTTCAATGCCATCCATAACGGGCATTTTAATATCCATAAGAACAATATCATAATTGTTTTGCTCTACCATGCTAACGGCATCTTTTCCATTCCAGGCATGATCGAGTTTCTTAATCTTATTTTTCAGCAATATCTCAAGGAAGAGGTAGTTTGCCGGATCGTCTTCGGCAACCAAAGCGGTAATGTTATCCCAGCCTTTAAAAACTTTATCAGCATTATTCGGTGTATTGTTATTGGATATTTTTTTCTTTTTTCGCAAGGGGATGGTCAAATAAAAGTAAGACCCTCTTCCCAAATCGGAAGAAACTCCTATTTCGCCATCCATCAGTGCGGCAAGTTGTTTGGCGATACTTAAGCCCAGCCCCGTACCTCTGATGGCTGCATTTGTCGATTGTTTTCCACGGTAAAAGGGTTCAAAGATATAGGGCTGTTCTTCCTGAGGGATACCAAGCCCCGTATCTTTCACATAAAATTCAATCTCTTTATCTTCAACAAAAAATCCTATTTCAACGGTTCCTTCAAAAGTATGTTTTATTGCATTTGAAGCAAAGTTTGTAAGTATCTGTCTTATTTTGGCTTCATCAGCAAAAATTATGAGCCCGCTATCGTTATTAAGGCTTGAGAGGATAACGCTAACCCTGTTGTTGTCATTGGCAAGTTCAATCATACGAACCACATCACTAACCACCTCCAAAGGAGAAAAGAAACTGTTTTTTACCGGAAGTTTTTCGCTTTGCAGACGTGAGAGATAGAGCACATCGTCCATAAGTTGCAACAGTTGCTTTGAACTGTTTCGGATAATACCGGCAAATTGCTCTTTTTGTTCGGGTTCGGCTTTATCCATCAAATCGGAAAAACCCATTATGGCATTCATGGGTGTACGCAACTCGTGATTCATATTATTAAGGAAAGCCGACTTTAGGCGACTGTTCTCTTCTGCTTTTTCTTTGGCTTCAACCAGCAATGCTTCGGCTTTTATCCGTTCGGTAACGTCGCGAACCACACCCATTATGGTTTGTTTTCCCTGATAAACAATTGTTCTGACGGTAAAATCGCCGTTTTTTACTGTCCCGTCTTTGCAAATAACTCTGGAGGGAAACGTTGTCGGTACATCTTTACCTTTTAAACGGTTGTATGCGTTTTGTTTTATACGCTCACGGTCTTCGGGATGAAAAAATTCCCAGACATCTTTATTAAACATCTCCTCCTTTTCGTAACCCAGTATATTGGCAAGCCGGTCGTTAACAAACAGCAACGATTTTCCATCGTAAATGTACAAACCGTCGCTAATATTTTCAACAATTGCGCGATAGTGTTCATCACGCTCCTTAAATGCTTTTTCGGTTTCCTTTAATTTTGAAATATCTTTAATGATAGATA
>CAYNVN010000151.1:0-3625 GCA_964400655.1 uncultured Lentimicrobiaceae bacterium | reverse complement strand
TATTACTACGGTAAAACAAACACCTTTACTTTCGGTGCTAACATTGGGTTTTAATTATGGGAAAAAGTGGAAAGAATCAGCAGATTCTAAAAATTATATCTCTTCTGAGAACACCTCGTTTACGTCCTTTAAGGGATGTGGCGCTGTTTGGTTTGCTCATAGTAGGTTTTCATTTCTTTTTCAGGTTTTGGGCATATCAGTTACATTATTGGCCGGTACACGATTTTATCAATACGGTGTATGAACCGTTAACACAACTGCTGTATGATAATAGTGTTTGGGTTCTTAAACATTTCACTTCCTATGATTATACCTATCTGCCCGACAAACGCGAAATATGGTATATGCCCGGATATGGTTACGTAGGGGTTCATTACGGCTGTTCGGGATTAAAGCAGTTTTTACAATGGATTGTATTGATGACCTTTTTTCCCGGTCCGTGGAAAAAGAAACTTTGGTTTATCCCCCTTGGACTGATAGTTATTCATTTGGTAAATGTTTTCAGAATAACAGGATTGTCGGTGGTTGTAATTTATCTTCCCGACTACTGGAAATTTACCCATGATTATATTTACCGGCCCTTCTTTTACGTGGTGATGTTCCTGTTGTGGGTTTGGTGGGTTGAGAAATTTAGGAACAAAGCGAAGCAGAACAAATGACCACGCAGTTAACCTCGCAACCACAAAAAACAACCCACTGAATTACTGGCAAATCCCAACCTCCTGCAACCATCAGGAGCTAATAACGCCCAAAGGTCAAATGTCGGCGTAGCCAAACTACAGCGACTAAAAGGAGCGAATGACATCCGACGAAGGAGGATAATTCCAGTGCATTTCCTAAAACGGCAAATCATCTGCCGCCTCTTCTGTGCCGGGAAGGTTATCGGAATTGTTGTTTGGCTTTGGTTCTTGAGTTGACTGAGGCTGGTCGTTGCTTGACTGATATCCCGCCTGATTTTGTCCGCCGTTTCCCGCCTTTATAATGATGTTGATTTTATCGGCAACAATCTCCGTATAGTAACGGTCGTTACCATCTTTATCCTGATATTTCCTGCTTTTTATTTTCCCTTCAACATACACTAAGTCGCCTTTGGCAAAGTGTTTCTCGGCAATGTAGCGGTAGCCTGCCACGTTGTGCCATTCGGTTTGTTCCACCCATTCGTTGGTGTTTTTATCGCGATAGCTTTCGGTTGTTGCCAGCGGAAAACTAACCTTTTTGGTTCCGCTGTCAAAGGTAAAAATATCGGGGTCTTTTCCTATGCGCCCTATCAGCATTACTTTATTTAATCCTGCCATTTTATTACGTTTTTTACAATCCGGTTTTACATTTGCCGGCTGGGTTATCTTTTTAAAGTTAACTAACTAAACAGCTGTATTTCAGATGAACAAAAAATATCAACCGGTTAGAATAGTTTTTTCAAAAGTACCATTTTTTACCCGAAATCCCCAATAAATTTTGATATGTTTTTTTCGGTAGCACAGAAGTAATGAAGTTGTTTTAAGTTAACATCCTTAAAATATAAATATTCTTCTTTAGAAAAGCGTTCAGAAAGTAAAGAGCGTGTCACACTGAGCGCCCGCCTGCCGGCAGGGCAGGAAGTCGAAGTGTGACAACCCTTGCTTAGGCTGATAATACGACTAAAAATTACTTTTTGAACAGTTACTTTAAATAACCTCAATTTAACGAAATAATTATCCGGTAAAAATATCATATGGTTTTGATGTAAAGGTTTATAATCAAAGAAAGAAGCGTTAGCGGCGGGTTGGGTTCCCGAAACGGCGGGCCGGCGTAGGGGTGAATGGAAGCGGCGTAGAAATAAACAAAAGGCGTTTACGTTTGTCCGCGTTTTAGCGGACACTACTTTTGTCATTTAAAAACCTTTCCGTCAGTCTCGAAACCGGATAACCCGCCAGCTCGGTTTTGTGTATCAGTTTCAGTGATTTATTGTTAAGCACCGGTTTATTGTTCACGGTAATTTCAATAAACCTTGCAGTGATATCCATATGTGTAAGCTGGTGTCTGTAAGTTTTGTCAAAAGGTTTAATGGTGAATGTTGACTGTGGGGGTAAAAAGGGAAGGTCACGGGCCTCTTTTAAAACTGCATCCATATTTTTTTCTTTATCAAATGTTTGTGAAGGAAAATCGTAAAGCCCTTTCCAGATTTCATTTTTGGTACGATGGTGAAGGATCAGATGTCCGTTCCATTGAACAACGAAATAACAGATAAACAGTTTTCGTTTTTTATTTTTCTGTTTTATAACCGGCAGTTCATGGATTTCGTTATGGATTAATGCGTGGCAGCGGTTTGAGAAAACACATTTTGAACACGATGGGTTTGATGGCGTACATTGCAAGGCTCCAAATTCCATTACCGCCTGGTTAAAGGTGCCGGGATGAGCATTGTCCGTTAATGAAAGCATTTTTTCTCCGAACGTTTTTTTTGCTTTGGATGAGGGAACCGCCGTTTTAATCCCGAATATTCTTGAGAGCACCCGGTAAACATTACCGTCTGTAACCGGAACTTTTTCACCAAAGGCGATGGATGCAATGGCGGCGGCCGTATATTCGCCAACCCCCGGAAGTTTAAGCAGCTGGTGGTAACAACCGGGAAAAATGCCTTTGTGGTCGTTAACAACAATTTGTGCCGTTTTCATCATATTTTCCGCCCGCCGGTAGTAGCCCAGTCCCTGCCACAGCTTGAACACTTCATCTTTTGACGCTGCTGCAAGTTTGTCAACCGTTGGCCAGGTTTTAATAAAGCGTTGATAATAGGGCAGTCCCTGATTTACCCTTGTTTGTTGCAGGATAATTTCCGAAAGCCAGATGGCATAGGGGTCGTTGGTTTCCCTCCAGGGTAATTTACGCTTGTTTGTTTCGTACCATTCTGTAAGCCGTTTCGCAAAATCATTCATCCCGCAAGAATAGACAATTAATGGCAATGATTCAATATTAAAAAGACGGGAAAATTCAAGGTTTGAAAGTTTAATGAACCGCAAAAAAAACCTTTTTCGGTCTCCACCCGCGAGGCTTTGTTCGTCCGAAAAGGTTGAGGCAGTTCTCGTTGTCACTCTTCGGCTACTTTGTCACTCTGAGCGGAGTCGAAGAGTGACATTTCTGTGTACGTGTACCCCTTCAGCCAGCCCCAACGTCATCCCGAAGGAGGAACGACTGAGGCCCGCCCGAACGTACCGTTCGGTACGGGCGGAAATCTCCCGGGTACCTGCCTGCCCCTTAGGTAAAAAAGGAGTTCGGTCGTTTAAAGTAGGGGATTTCTCGGTCGTTCCTCCCTCGAAATGACGAGGGTGATAGCGGAATGACGAAGAAGAAAGAAGCGGTCGTAGGAATGACGTGTTAGGCAGTTACCCCTCCCGCAAGCCCCGTCGTCATCCCGAAGGAGGAACGACTGAGGCCCGCCCGAACGTACCGTTCGGTACGGGCGGGAATCTTCCGGGACATCATCCTACCCCTTTACAAAAGGGAGTTCGGTCGTTTAAAGCGGGGGATTCCCGCCTGCCGGCAGGGCAGGCCTCCTCCTTCGTCGTCGGAGTGACGAAGAAAAAAGAAGCGGTTGTCGATGTGATTGAAAAAAAGTAGCTATCGGAATGATGGAGCGGGGTGGTTGCCC
>CAYNVN010000150.1:0-1583 GCA_964400655.1 uncultured Lentimicrobiaceae bacterium | reverse complement strand
GCCTGCCCCTGTTTACAGCAATGTGGAAAACGGAACAGGTATCTTCGGAGGGGAGTATGTGATTGATAAAGTTGTGGATACAAAATAATATTTCACAAAAGAGAATAAGGGTAATGTGATTTTTGTTTGTCTATTGAAAGAAGAAATGTTTTATCTGATCAGACCAAACCTTAACCATTTTACCAAATCATGAAAAAAGTTTTATTGATCGTATTTGCTTTAATTTTTGTTGTTTTCAGGTCGGGAGCCCAAGACAAATCAGAGAGTGTTGAGAAAAGTATTTGGGGGATGGAGTTAGGCCTGCCTCCTTTGGCGGTTTACAACGAGTCGAGGATCGCTGACAAATTTTCTTTACGAAGTGAGTTTAGTCTTGGGTTTGCCTGGCAGGGCGGTAATGAAACCCAATGGGCTGTAATTCCGGTAATTCAAATCGAACCCCGATACTATCACAATATCAAAAGGCGGGCAGAAAAAGGAAAACGTATCGACGGGAATAGCGGTAATTTCTTGTCCCTTGTAGTTGGCGGAGAGCCGGGAGTAGGGATTAAATCAAAAGATATCGATCTGTATCCCGGGATATTTTTAATTCCCATGTACGGTTTCCGGCGAAATATCGGGTTGCATTTTAATTATGAGTTTGCATTCGGAGTAGGTTATGCCTGGACGTTTCAAAAATATACCGGTATCTTTTCCGGAGAAACTTACAATGTAACAACCGGAGGGGTTGTTCCCGGTATCCGTATTGCAATAGGATATGTTTTCTGATATTCATCACATTGTTCTAATGTGTTTTACGGGAAAGCAAAAGAAAATTCTCGTCACTTAAAGTTTTTAATTCATGTGCGTTTCAGTGCATTGTATCAAAGAGTAATGGTTTAAACCTCCGCAAATGCCTGAGAGCCTTTTTTATCCGGAGAAGAAAACCGGTGACGAAGGATAAAATCAGTATTAATCCCAAAGTAATTATATTTTTCAGTTTGTTTAAATGCTGAAACATTTTGTGCATTATCGTCGTATGTTCGATAATGTAAAACATGATATGTAAGTGTTTAAATAACAGAATAAAGATATGAGAACATCGCTATTGTTATTTTTGTTTCTTTTGAGCGGGTTTTATTCGTTTGCGGAAAAACCGCGTGAGCCGTTTATTGTTCTGAAAGTGAACGGAAAAGAGTATAAAAACGGAGATGAGATAGTTGTGCGTTTGGGGGAGAAGGTAAGTGTGGAAGCTATAATGTACGGAGGAAGGCGCGACTATTGTTCAAATCCCGGCAAGTATGCCAATGTGGGTAAGAATACTGTGATCAAAGAGTCGGGTGAAAACGGGATGTCGTTTTCTATCAACGGGGGGCAGTTTACCGGAACCTGGTCGCTTAAAGAGGAGTTGGCTGTTTTCAGTTCAAACCCGAAGATCCCGATTCAGCAGACAGGTCACGCCAATATTCAAAGGTCGGCTATTCTGAAGATACCGCAGGATAATGTTTCAAAGATTCTTTTAAGCGTGAAGTCCGAAACTGTCTGGCATTACAAGCGCAGGACACCATCGGGCATTAAGCAGAAAGATGAACCCAACAAGGCGGAGG
>CAYNVN010000149.1:0-3631 GCA_964400655.1 uncultured Lentimicrobiaceae bacterium | reverse complement strand
ATCGGGATGGATTAGCAATTGATATCCTTCCCACGGGTTAGTTGCATTACAGGTATATACTTGCCCGGGTTCAATAAAATGCAAAATTCCGTTTTCTCCTTCAAATTTAGTGTTTCCTATTTGAATAAACCCGTTAAAATTAGTAACAAATGAGATTTTGTAAAAGTCGAAAACAATAGGTTCGTTTTTTATAATATTCTCTTTTCTTGCATCCTCATACTTTTGTATATCAATAAATTGATGTTTGATGTCAATATTATAAAAGTTGTTTAAATCTTGTATTTTGTTAAAGTGTTTCAAGTTCGTATTTTAAATGATTGTGATTTGTTAATGCAGGCCCAATCGGTTTAAATCCGGTGCTTGCCGCATTTTAAAGCCTTTATCCTTCAACGGGCTCAGCTATTAGCAGTGCGGGTTTTAATGCTGATTATTTTCAAACCGATATGTCGTTAATTTTTATTCATTAGTTTATTTTTTTTGCACTTTCTCCCGCATTGTTTATAGCCATTATACGCTGAATTTTATTTATTCTTTATTTCATGAATTATTGATTTGTCCAATAAATATGTTTTACCATTTTCTTTATAAACAGGTTTCCACCCGTAGCCAGCAGTCATATACTGATATCCTTCTACGTATTCTTTTCTTTCACGGTCAATATATATTTTGACTTTTTTAATTGCACAAATATTTTCTCTTTGAACAGTTTCAAAATTGAATTTACTTGGTTTTAAAATATTATGTGGAAATCCAACTCTTCCATTGTCCAGAGAATAAAATGTCAATTTCTCAATTGCATTAACCGGAAATGTAAATTCTGGTTCAGAGTCTGCGCCAAATACTATTGTCAAACTGTCCATTTTAATATTAACAATTCTATACATAAAGTACTTTGTCCCATTGATTCTGAAGTTGTAAATTCCATTTTCAACCAGATACAGTCCATTGGGATTAAAATACTCTGATAATGAATTGGTGTCAGAAATATCTTTCTTTTCAACTTTTATACTCCAACAATTTTCTGTCTGTGAAAAAGTTTGAATTGATAATGATATTCCTAAAATTAATACTAATATTCTAATTGTCATTTTTTTTGATTTTGCGCATAACTATTTTATCTCCCCACCAAATATACCGTAATCTACACTTACAGGTATTATATCAGTAACTAAATGCAAAATATTATCAAGATAAATGTTATTGTTTTTGATATTCGTTTTAACTGTGTATTTGTTCCTTTGATAAAATGGCTATTTGTTTAAAAGTTAATTCCGGATTTTTTCTGGTGTCTTAATCATTGTATCTAAAACCTGTAATAAGCGGCGATTACCAGCACATCATGATACTGGCCGTAGTCGAACAGCCGCCAAACATCGCCGCTAACATTTTCCTGACGTACATTTAACAACGAATTATTGGTCCGGATACCGGCACTGAATTTTTCGGTAATTACAAATTGTAATCCCAGATTGATCTGTAGCGTTAACCGCTTTGGTTTATTGGCAGCTTCGGTATTGCTGATAATCAAACCGTCGCTCTCTTCATAATAGTGTACCGCCACCCCCATGGAAGGCCCCGCTTCAATAATAAACCTGCTTACTTTGTATTGATATAACAACGGAATCTCAATGTAATCCATTCTTAACAGGTAAGGGAAATCGGCAGGATTTTTTTCATAATCGGGATTATGCCTCGACCCTTTTTGAAAATAGGTAAGCTCCATTTGTAGTCCCGAATGTTTGCTGATATCATACCTAACCCAGCCGCCACCGAAAATACCGGCTTTGTTATATCCCGAATAGGTATCGCCCGCCACCTGACTTCCGGCCAAACCAAGCGTAACCCCTCCTTTAAACCCCTGTGCAAAGGTTACCGCGGTTAACAAAACCGCTGAAACAACCAGTACAATAAAACGTTTTATCATGCCATTAATTTATTTGTTAAAAGTAAATTATTTTTTCATGTTATCGTGCAGGGCACACCTGTTTTTCCATTTGATACATAACAATAAGTTAACATAAACCCGTTACTTTTAATGCGAAATAATTTATACTTTCGTTTCAAATTGCAAAAATGGACAAAAGCAGGTTTCATATATTAATTGTTGACGACGAACAGGACATTCTGGAGTTTTTAAGCTACAACCTTTCGCGCGAAGGATACCGCATAAGCACTGCCGGTAACGGACGCGAAGCGGTTGAACAGGTTGCCAAATCGAAACCCGATTTGATATTAATGGACATTATGATGCCCGAAATGGACGGCATTTCGGCCGTATCAGAAATTAAAACCATGCCCGGCTCCGAAGACATTATGATTGTTTTTTTAACCGCCCGTTCCGAAGAGTATTCGCAAATTGCAGGATTTAAAGCCGGTGCCGATGATTATGTATCGAAACCCGTAAAACCCAAAGTACTTGTTCACCGGCTCGAAGCACTGTTACGCCGCATGGATAAAGGTAAAATGATGGAGAAACGGATAAAACACGGCAACATTGTTATCGATCCTGTGAGATATATTGTTGAGGTGGGAGAACAAAAAATAGGTTTACCACGGAAAGAATTTGAACTGCTTGCCATGCTTGCCACCCATCCCGACAAGGTTTTTAACCGCGATGAAATTTTAACAAAAGTATGGGGAAAAGATGTTATTGTAGGCGACAGAACCATTGACGTGCACATCAGAAAAATAAGAGAAAAAATCGGGAACGATATTATTGCCACCATTAAGGGAGTGGGATATAAATTTGTGGAACCGGCCGGATAAACCATAATTGCTATATGAAACTGTTTAAAACCAACCCCAAAAGCATAGCCCTTGTTGATGCACTGCTAATCACGCTGATTTACGCATTATTGGCCTTGCCGGTTTGGTCAGGGTTGAATATGGTTTCATTTTTAATAACCATTCCGGTTGTTTTTACCGCCGGGTACCTGATCATCAGCTATTCGTTCAATACTTTTATTTTTAATCGCATCAAACTGATTTATAAAGTTATCGGGCAGATGCCCGAAGATGAGAAAGGCTCTGTCAAACGTGATAACCCGCTGGAAACCGTTAAGGAAGTGGTTTACCGCTGGAACGAAGAAAAAAACAAAGAGATAGAAGAGTTGAAGCAAATGGCCGCTTACCGGAGAGAGTTTTTGGGAAATGTTTCGCATGAGCTTAAAACCCCCATTTTTAATATTCAGGGATATGTATCCACATTGCTTGACGGCGGACTGGAAGACGACACCATTAACCGGCGGTTTTTAACAAAAACCGAAAAAAGTATTGAACGGATGATTAATATCATCAACGATTTGGAAAGCATCACAAAGCTTGAGTCGGGAGAGGTTTCGTTAAAACCCAAAAGATTTAACCTTTACGAACTGGTGGAAGAAACGGTAGATTTTCTTGAAATGAAAGCCAACAACTCAGGTACCTTGTTACTGATAAAACCCGTTTTGCCAAAACCCTATATGGTAAAAGCCGACAAAGAGGCCATCAGAGAAGTGTTGATAAACCTTATTGACAATGCCATTAAATATGGCGATAAAAACCGGAACGTGGTCAAAATAAAACTTTACGATATGGACGACAAAGTGCTTACCGAAGTCAGCGATAACGGTGTGGGCATCCCGCAGGAACT
>CAYNVN010000148.1:0-6133 GCA_964400655.1 uncultured Lentimicrobiaceae bacterium | reverse complement strand
CAATCTTTTTCCTGTCGGCTGGTGGCATCCCCCGGAAAGAAGAAAGTAAATTTTTCCCCTTTATGCAGTATGTCATTGACTCGGCCTGGTGTATATCAATGGGTGCAATTCTGAAAACTACATCAGAAAATACTTCGGTATATATGCCGCCCAGCCCGAAAGCAACACAATGGCCGAAATGTGGATCAGTGGTTATCCCGCACAACAGCTCCCGGGAGCCCTGAACCATCCTTTCAACAAGGAGTCTTGTCTCTTTGCCCGCGCTGTTTATGATGTTTTGGGCAGCATCGGTGGTTTTACTACCGGCTGGTTTCTGGCCCTGGGCAGTCTTTTCGCCAGCGGCATTTATGCCATTGGTTTTGCCGAGTATGCCGCTTCGTTAACAGGAATAAGTCTCACATCATTTGAAATACGGTTAACCGCAGCAGGAATAACCATCCTTCTGGCCCTAATCAACTTGCGGCCTTCGGGAAACAGCAAATTCAACTTACAAAACTGGATTATTTGGGGAAATGTGGCCATACTGTTGTTTTTAATCGTAATTTCCTTTTTTCACTTAAATCCCAAACTGGCCGAACCGGCCTTCCCAAAAGGATTTGGCGGGACTTTCGGAGCCATCTCCATTATTTATATCTCCTTTTTCGGTTACCAGCTTATTGCCAACAACGCCGATGAAATTGTGAAACCCGAAAGAACCATTCCTAAGGCAATGATCATCTCAATGATTATCAGCATTGCGCTGAACCTGTTTGTGGCCATTGCCGCTATACTGACCATTCCGTGGAAAGAACTTTCGGAAAGCAGCGCCCCGCTGGTGCTGGTTGCCAATAAAGCTTTATCAGGAAAGGGGTGGATTTTCATCTCGGCGGGTGGTGTACTTGCATCGCTGGGTGCGTTGAGCAGCACACTGGTATCGCAAAGCCGGCAAATCTACACCATGGGAAAAGACAGGTTCTTTCCCGATAAGCTTGGAAAGCTCGACGAAAAAACCAAACAGCCGAAAATGGCACTGCTGATTGGTGCCGGAATTATCGGGGTTATTTTGTTATCATCGGAAATTAACTTTATTGCCAAAGCGGCAAACTTCAGCCTTATCCTTTCGCTGTTGCCCGTTTCGCTGGCATTAAGAAAAATTTACAAGGAAAATCCGTCGGTAAAACCCAAAGCCAAATGGAAACTCTATCTACCCCATATAACCTTATTAATTAATCTCGGCTTATTAATGAGCCTTGGGGTGGTATCACTTGCTTTCGGGCAACAACTTGCGCTGATTGGTGCTGCCATCTATTTTTTCTATTCAAAGAAACGGGCCAAAAACGCCAAAGAGGGATTAAACATTGTTTTGAACGATGAAAAGCAGTTTTCATTTTTCAAGTCGAACAAGGTAATTGTTACCATGTCCAATCCCGAAACACAAAAGGCTTTGCTGATGTTTTCGGATACACTGCTGGCCAAAAAGGGAGGCGAAGTGGTGGTGCTGGCCATCAAAAACGTTCCTTTAAGCATGAACTTTTACGATGCTTTGTCGGATGCCAAAGAGACCCTTGATGTGATAAAACGCAGTGTTGAGCTGGCAAAAGACAAAGGGATAAAGATAACGCCCATCATCAGGGCATCGCACAGCGTTGCAAAAGGAATTATTACCGTTGCCGAAGAAGAGAAAAGCCATCTTATTATTATGGGATTTCCAAAACCCGAACTGGACGGCAAACCGGGTATATTGATTAAAGTATTGAAAAATGCCTATACCGATGTAATTGTTCTTAACCTAAAGATAAAAAGCGAGAACTTTAAACCTGAAAAAATCGGTGTGTACATTCACGGTGCAGGCAATATTAACCTGATGTTGATGTGTGCCACGGCGGTGGCCGAAAAATACAAGGCACGGGTAATAATGAAAACATACCTCCCCGAAAACTACTCCAAACGGCAAAAAAAACGTGCCGACAAACTGATGATAGAGAGTTTATCCACGTTCAACTCTCCCTCCCTTTACGAATTGAGCGTTAACGTAAGCAACGATCCGCTTGCCGACCTTCTTAAGGCTTCTGCCGAACTTGATGCGCTTATAGTGGGTACCGAGCAACTCAAAAGCGAAAGTGCCTTTGAAGAGTCGCTTCCGTATCAGCTGGCCCGTAATGCCCAATGTTCGGTTATTCTTGTAAAAACCGTAAGTAAATTTAAAAGGCTTGTAAAGGGGCTATAACCGTTACACCATCGTAATCCTCGTACCTCCGTTATCCACTCCGAGCAAGGTGGTTTCGGTAATAATGGCATCTTTACCCGTACGTTCAACAAATTGAACCGCAGCATTTATTTTCGGAGCCATACTTCCTTCACCAAACTGTCCCTCCTGCAGATATCTCTTTGCATCGGCAATGTTAATTCTGTCCAAAGCCTTTTCCTGAGGTGTATTAAAATTGATGTAAACTTTCGGAATATCGGTTAAAATAAAGAGTTTATCGGCCCGTATTTGCGAAGCCAGCAACGAAGATGCAAGGTCTTTATCAATTACCGCATCAATACCCTGTAGTTTATTCTCCTCTTTATAAAAACAGGGAATACCTCCACCTCCAACAGCAATTACAATATGCTCCTCGCGGGCAATTTTTTCAATGGTACGCCGATTGAAAATAACCATTGGCTGCGGCGAAGCCACCACTTTACGCCATCCTCTGCCACGGGCATCTTCTTTAAAAACCGAACCGGTCTCTTTTGCCATAGCCTCCGCCTCTTCTTTGGTATAATAAGGGCCCACCGGTTTTGTGGGATTGGAAAACGCAGGATCATCTTTGTTTACCAACACCTCGGTAATAATGGTAATAATATCTCTGTCCATATCTTCCTGCATCAGCACATTACGAAGCTGCTGTTCAAGAATATAGCCGATAAACCCCTGTGAATAAGCCACACTTATATCAAGGGGCATATCCGGAATTCCGTAAAGTTTATTTCCTGCGGTGTTTGCCAACAGGATATTACCAACCTGAGGACCGTTGCCGTGTGTTAAAACAAGATTGTAATTTTTATTTAATAGCTTAACAAGATTTTTACTTGCAAGGAATGCGTTTTCTTCCTGTTCGTCAATGGTGCCTTTTTGACCCGCTCTTAACAGCGCATTTCCACCAAAGGCAACTACAGCTAATTTATTCATATTCAGTATTTTTAAAAATTTCCGGAAAAAGGAGAGCAAAGTTACTGTTTTTACCGAAACAAAAGGTTAAAGAAAAGTAAACTCAGTAAATTTCGTATAAAACAACCTCCATATTATCAATAAAAAAGCGGGTTTTTTCTTTATTCCAGATATAGCATTTCACCCTGTCGCCATAATTTAGCAGAGGCAAAACAACACCTTTGTGCGCAGCCGTCCATTTGTTGGTAAGCGTATCGGGCAACGCCTTAACAGGAAATGCTTTATAAAACTTCAACTCCCCCTTATCGTTATGAACATCTACCACAAACAGTGCTTTTAAAGCGGCATTTTCAACCGGCTCCAGCACTTCGCTTTTTATTATCAGATAAAGGCGTTTGTCTGCCATTTGTTCATTGGCAGTAAATTGAAACGAGGAGCTGAACGCTGTTTTGTCATCCATTTTTAAACAGTGGTCTTCCTGCCTAAACTTACTTACCGCAATATTACCTGCCTTACTCCACCTTTCCGTCGATCCCTCAAAGTCATTTGTTGAAATAAGCAACGGTTTTTCCGATAACTTACCATAGAAAAATTCATCGGCAGGAGCCACAACGTTACGGTACTTATCGGAAGTTTTTAAAAACAGATAGCGGTACGCCTGTTTATTCATGGAATCTACATGAATAATACCTTTAAAATACTGGTATGTTTGAACGATGTTCAACGCCGCCAACAAAACGGAAACAACCAAAATCCATTTTCTTATTACAGGTTTAAGTTTTGTTATCCATAATGCAATAACCAAAGCAAACAGGGCATAATAATCAACCATGGGGCGCATACCGAACCCGTCGCCGTAATACCAGTTCCACCACGATGAAAACAGATAAAGCAACAGCAGCAAAAAGATACCGAAGGTTATAAAAACGTACAACGACCTTTTATACAACGACAAAACAGCAGGTATTAACAACAACATCAACGGAGTGTAAACAAACCATCCCTTTTTGTAACTGAATAAAAAACCGGTAATATGAGGATTCAAGAAATAAAAGCCCTCCCCTTTATATCCGTAAACAACGGGGTTACCCGTTTGCAAATAGTTTATAACCAGTTGCGGCATAATTCCCAGTGCAAACATCGCCAAAGCGGTCACCAGATTCTTTACGGGGCTAACCGTAAAAATCAAAAGTTGTTTAAACACCTCAGGTTTAAACGATAAAAAAGGAATGGCTAACAATACCATTGCGTTCACCGGTCGAATCAACACAACCCACCCGAACAAAAATGCTGCTGTTGCCAGTTGTGCCAAAGTAAAACCGGTTAACAATCGTCTTACTGAATATAAAAAGGCGGCAATGGCAGCAAAGGAATAGACATGCGAAAAAGCCACATCTACCAAGGCATAATGCAACAAATTGGTTCCCGTAATCAAAAAAAGCATGATCCCAAAACCAATGTTATCGGATATACGGTAACTCTTTAGTAACCTCCATAAAAAGAACAAACCCACCCAAAGCCAAAACAGTGCCGCCAGCGCAATTTCATATTGATAGAGTAGTGAATAGCCGTCGGCAGGAAGCCCCAAAAGCGGAGAGAGAACGTGCGCAACAAGAAAAAAGGGCAACATCATCAACGATGTTCCCACCGTAAACTTATTGATGTAAACACCGTTTACCTTATGGAAATTATGCCCCAGATAACCGGGCGGATGATTTGCCTTTTCAAACTCAAAGGTCTTTTTAAAGTCAACAGTATGGTATAACAAAAGGGTTGGCAGGTAGTCGTAGTAGCCTCTGCCGTCGCCGTCAATGGTTCGGATGCGAAAATCATCATCGGGCCAAACAAAATTCACCGTAAAAAACAGCAGCAGGGTTAAACCGGCAACTGCCACCCAAAACGTTTTCGGCCGCATATTCAAATCCATTTTAAATAGAGTTTGTCAAAGCGAAAATAGTGATTGTTGCGTATTTTTGTATCGATAACTTTAAAAACAGCTTACAAATGATAAAAAAACACGATCCGGCATCGGCCATACAAGACTTAAAGCAATTTGGTGAGTTTGGCGGGGTAAACCCGTCCATTACCGACTCGGCCACATTTACCTTTATGTCAGAGGAAGAGATGATCAACGCATTCCACGGGGAAGCCCCGGGATGTTTCCTCTATTCGCGTCACTGGAACCCTACCAACCGCTATTTATCAGAAGCGCTTGCAGCCATGGAGGGCACCGAAATGGCGTGGGTAACCGGCTCGGGAATGGGGGCCATTACCACCACCCTGCTGCAGTTGTGCAATTCGGGCGACCACATCATTACCAGTGTTACTACCTACGGCGGAACTTTTGCTTTTTTAAACAACTACCTGAAGAAATTCAATATCGATGTTACTTTCGTCAATATTGAAGACCATGACAGCATCCGCAAAGCCATCCGTCCAAATACCAAAGTGCTTTACACCGAAAGCATGACCAATCCCATGCTGCAAATTTCCGATATTCCCCAACTGGCCGAAATTATTAAAGGAACCGGTATCAAACTGGTGGTTGACAACACCTTTACCCCCATGATCATATCTCCTGCAAAACTGGGTGCCGATATTGTGGTGTACAGCATGACCAAATTTATTAACGGGAAAAACGATATGGTTGCCGGTGCCATTTGCGCTTCGGAACAATTTATTAACGACATCAGCGATGTAAATACGGGAACAGCCATGTTGCTGGGGCCGGTACTCGACCCGTTACGCTCATCAATGATTCTTAAAAATTTGGGTACCCTGCATATCCGTATGCAAAAACACAGCGAAAACGCCATGTATCTTGCACATAAATTTAAAGAAGCCGGCTTGAATTTCAAATATCCCGGATGTAAGGAACACCCAAATTTTGAGTTGTTTGAAAAACTCATGAACAAAGACTTCGGATACGGCGGCATGATTGCCATCGACCTTGATACCGCTGAAAAAGCAGCTCCGTTTATGGAACTGATGCAGGAAAAA
>CAYNVN010000147.1:0-28324 GCA_964400655.1 uncultured Lentimicrobiaceae bacterium | reverse complement strand
AGCAACACATTATTTCGACGACCTTTTCTTTCTTCGTCATTCCGCCACTACCCCCGTCATTTCGACGACCGTAGAGAGGAGAAATCCCCCGCTATTGACTACCGAATTCCCTTTTGCCTAAAAGGCAGGCCGGTACTCAGGAGATCCCTCAGTCGTGCCTCCTTCGGGATGACGTTGGGGCTTGCGGGAGGGGTAACGAGCAACAAGCATCAAGCAACAAGCAACAGAATTCCTCAACCTTCTCAACCTTTCCGGACTCCCCCGATAACTATCGGGTGATAACTATCGGGACGCAAGCCTCCGTTCGACCGAAAAGGTTTTCTTTGCGCCTTAGCGTCTTAGCGGTTCAAACTTCCAAACCTCAAACCTCCAAACTTTGAACATTCAAACTTTGAACCTGCCAGTGTCATTCCGTTAAAATATTTTATTTTGCAGACCGAAAAGAATGAAAACTTTAACAGGTCAATTAATGCAAGAAAAAGTATTATCACGCGAAACAAAACAAAAACTGCTGCAATTTTACAGCGAGTATCTTACCGACAGGCGCAAGGCCCGGTTTGATGAGGTGATTAAATACCGGACACGACATATTACGGTGGTGCTTGAAGATGTTTTTCAGTCGCATAATGCAAGTGCCGTGCTTCGCAGTTGCGATTTAACAGGCATTCAGGATGTTCATGCCATCGAAAACCGTAACGAATACGACGTAAATACCGAAATAGACATGGGAAGCTCCAAGTGGCTGAACCTTTATCGTTACAACGGAAAAGAACATAATACGATAGATGCTTATGAAAAACTGCGCAGCAAAGGATACCGTATTGTTGCCACCACCCCCCACAAAAACGATTACACACCCGATACTTTGCCCATTGAAGGAAAGTTTGCACTGATTTTCGGAACGGAACTTACGGGACTTACCGATATTGCCATTGAGAATGCCGATGAATACCTGCGTATTCCCATGTACGGATTTACCGAAAGCTACAACATATCGGTATCGGCAGCCCTTGCGCTTTATACCTTGTCGGAAAGGCTCCGGAAAAGCGATATTAACTGGCAACTAACGGAGGAAGAAAAGGAGGATATCTTACTGGAATGGTCAAGAAGATCGGTACGGCAACAGGAAATTTTGGAGCGGGAGTTTTTAAACCGAATGGGATAATTACCAAACCAACCGAAAACAAAATGGGTTAATTATTTTTTAATAACCTTTTTTTTGATAATTTTACAGGCTTCAAAACAAGAATATTAATTTAAAAATCAACAGATATGGGAAAAGGCGATAAAAAAACAAAGCGTGGTAAAATTGTAAACGGTTCCTACGGAGTAAGACGGCCCCGACATAAAAGAGCAAAATCATATGTCGCCCCCGCTAAGGAAGAGGCTCCTGTTGCAGAGAAGGTAGCTGAAGAGCCGAAGAAAAAACCGGCAGCAAAAAAGACGACAACCAAAAAAGCCGCTTCAACCACTACCAGGAAAAAAGCAACCACCACCAGGAAAAAGAAAGAAGAGCCTAAAGCCGAAGTGAAAGAAGAAAAAACAACAAAAAAGAAAACCACTAAGAAAAAAACCGAAGAATAAAAAAAGGGGCATTTGCCCCTTTTTTTTATTGCTTTGTAATCACTCTCCTTACCGAGTCAATTACGGTTCCGTCAACCCATTTAATTACCGCGATAATTTCATCGCTCAATTCGGCTTTTTCGGGAACCCCGCAAATTTCCTCAGCCTCATCTTTAAGCTGTTGAATGGTTTTAATCGGTAATCCCGAATTTTTGGTTTTCTCAATTAAATCCTGCCGTAAAGGGTTGATGGCTATTCCGCGCTCGGTAACAATAACATCAATCATTTCTCCCGGAGCGCAAAGGGTGGTAACTTCATCTCTTATTACCGGAATACGATCGCGGAACAACGGGATGGGTAAAATGGTTGTTTTTGCAAACAGAGTGTTTTGCCACCCTCCTATTCCGTGTAACAGGTAACCGTCGGAGTGTGTTACCACATTGGCGTTAAAATTCAAATCCACTTCGGTGGCACCCAAAACCACAATGTCCAGCATGGAGGCAAAGTTTCCTTTTCCGTGATAGTTGTACGATGTAAAAGGCGAAGTCCATACATGGTTGGGGTTTTCGCGCATGGATCGTACTCCTTCAAGGTCAAAGGTTTGACCGTCCAGTATATAATCTACCAGGCCCTCTTCCAGCATTTGTACCGGATACTTATTGCTTCCGGCACGGATAAAACGGGCTTTCCAACCGTTTTTTCGCAGGATATCGCCAAAATAGTTACCTATCGAAAGAGCGGTTCCTCCTGCTCCGGCCTGATAACTGAAACCGTCATATATCAGTCCGGCCGTTTCGCAAAATTGTGCGGTTAGTTCGGCAATCAAAAGGCGGTCGGGGCTTTTGGTTATTTTGGTTGTTCCCGAAATAATTTTTTCAGGGATTCCAACTTTATCCACTTTAACCACATAATCAACATAGTTTCCGTTAATTTGCCAGGGAATGGCAGGGAAAGGAACCACGTTATCGGTTACCACCACTACACGGTCGGCGTATTGCGAATCGCCCAGAGCAAAGCCCAGTAATCCGCATGCCGCATCGCCGTGTATTCCGTTGGCATTACCGAAGGGGTCGGCCGTGGGAGCAGCAATAACGGCAATATCAATATGCACCTCACCATCCTGAATGGCCTGATAACGTCCGCCATGCGAGCGTAAAACTCCCAGTCCTTTCATTTTACCTTCGGAAGCAAATTTTCCCAGAGGCCCGTTCATGCTGCCTTCAATGCGGTTGATGGTTCCGTCTTCGAGGTATGGAATCAGGTGTTCGTGACAGGGAAATGATGCCGAAGGAAACCAGCGCAGGTTTTTTACCCCGAGTTCGTGTGCGATATCAAAAACCATATTGGCAATGAGATCGCCGTTACGAAAATGGTGATGGGTCGAAATGGTCATGCCGTCTTTTAATCCCGATTTTATCAAAGCCTCTTTGAGGTCTTTTACCATTTTATTACCGTCATCGGGATAGTCGGCACAGGTTGCTATGGGTGGTGCATGTTTTCTGCCTTTAGGGCGATACTTACCCACCCCCATAAAGGGAGTATGTTCTTCGCCGTTAATAATTACCGGCACTTCACGTCCGGCGGCGTTTATTACTAATTTATCGTATTTCATGGTTTTAAATTCTAATTTTCAGTTATAAGGTATCTGTTGTAAGCATTAAATAACATCACTTAATAATAAGTTAATCCTTTTCCCAATCTTTATTTAGTTTACCGGTATTGATGGCCAGTTCGATGGTTGTTACCGCTCTTTTCACAACCGGCGGGTCAATCATTTTCGATCCCAGCGAAACAACTCCCAAACCTTTGGCTTCAGCTTCTTTAAAAGCAAGATATATTTTTTTTGCTTTTTCGATTTCGGCCTCCCCGGGAGCGAAATTTTCGTGAATAACATTGATTTGGCGCGGATGAATACAGCCCATTCCGTCAAAGCCCAGCGATTTTGAAACTTTTACGTTGGCTGCAAGTGCTTCCATATCGGCTACATCCGAAAATACGGAGTCGATGGGTTGAATACCGGCAGCCCGGCATGCGTTAACAACCATGCTGCGTGCAAAAAACGATTCGGTTCCTTCGGCGGTACGGCGTGTACCGAGGTCGGCCGTGTAATCTTCCAAACCGATGGCCATGGCCACAATATTATCGGCACTGCGTGCAATATTGTATGCCTCCATCACCCCTTTGGCACTTTCCACTATGGGCATCAGCCATACGGGGGCATCCATCCGGTGTTGTTGTTTCACCTCTTCAATCACCCTGTTCACATTTTGAATATCATCGGCACTTTCGCATTTGGGCACCAAAATTAAGTTGGGATAATGGGGCACAATCTGTTTTAAATCGTTAAGTCCCCGATTACCCTGGTTGATACGAACCATACGCTCGGCACCATAAAAGTGCAGACTTCTAAGTGCATTTCTTACCAAATATCCCGCTTCATATTTTTTATCCGGAGCAACGGCATCTTCCAAATCCAATATCAATCCGTTGGGTTTATGAATGCCGGCATTAATCATCAATTTGGGTGAGTTTCCCGGAAGGTAAAGGCGCGAAAACCTGAAAGCATCCTTTTTTGAAGGCAGCTTGTTTTCCCGACGCTGAGGCAATAAAAATTCTTTACTGCTTTTTGTTACACTTTTCAAGGCTGCTTCGATACGTGCCGCCAGAACAAAATCAAGCGCACCGGTATCTTCAATTAACAACCTGCCGTTTTTAATTTCAAAGAAATCGAGTATTTCCGTTGCCAGTTTTCTGATTGAATTTCCGTAATAGGCTTCAACCTTACTGTTAAGTTCAATGTGGATACCACCGCTTTCAAGCGGTTCAAATTCAACATAGCAATCGGATTTAACTCCTTTTCCTTTGTTTCCTGCGGTTCCTTTTTTGTTCATATTATGCTGTTTTCTGTTTTCTAAATTAGCAGACAAAGGTAATTAAGTTGTTTAAGTTTTTAGATTTTTATCATGCAGAAAATGCAATGGTCGAAAAAAAATAGATACTCAGTTTGTCTGGTACTTTTTATAACGGTTTGGCTAAGATTAGATATCTGTTACAAGGCTTTAACCTTTCAACTTACAATATGCTTTTTACGGACTACTAATGCTTAATTTTACTACCCATTCCTGCAATTATTTATGAGATTTTGTTTGCACTGTCTTTTCGTATGGCTTTAATAAGAGTATTTTTTATGGCATTTACTCATACTACATTTTTTCTATTACTATATTTTTCAACCACTCAAAAGCAGCTTCCTGATTGTATTTTATTTCAGGTCTTAATATACCTTCCATGTCTCCAATAAAATCAGGATTATTTTCTTTTTCTTCAATGTTTATTAAAAACTCTTTTTTACTTGGAGGTCTTTTTTCTGTAGCAAATATTGTGTATTCTTTGAAGCATTTTATTATTTGATTAATATCTAATTTCATATTTAATCTGGAATAATCCAAATCAAATAAATCCCGTCCTTTACTTCTTTGGTAGAGTGCCCTGAGCTTTGTTCCTAATAGCTCGTTAATGCTATATGTTCTTATTGCGGCTTTCCCTGAAAACCATTCGCTTTCCACTTTAAATGGAAAGTCCACCCAATCCAATACATTAAAATGTTCTTTACAATTAATCTCTAATTTTAACCGTAATCGAATTTCTTCGTATTCAGATGTAAAACGATGCAACACTTTGGCATCATGACCTTTTACTTGTGTTTTTCTCGGTTCTTCGAAAAAAGTAATAACATCCTTGAGACGATCCATTATCGGTTTGATGGGTCCGGGTTTAATTTGAACTAAATCAATGTCCTCTGAATATCTTGGTGCCGGATTTAAGTATAGTTTGTGTAATGCTGTCCCTCCTCTAAAAGCCAGATTCTCTCTAAGAAATTCATCTGAGAAGATTTCTACTAAAGCACGACTAATTACTAAATCTTGTTCTATCTGATAAAATTGTTTCCAGGGTGCATGTTCTTGCCATTTTGCTATGTATGGTTTAGGAATCATAAATCACTTTCCAGTTTAATATTTACATCTACTTTCCAGAAATTATCAACAGAACCCGGTTTTTGTCCGGTTTTAGGGCTAAGTAATACAGGGAAAAATTTTGATTGTTGGAGATGATCCTTTATTTGCCTGCATAATTTCTGATTTGCATCTAATTCTTCAAGTAGAAATCCGAAGCGTTGCAGTGTGCTTTTATTAGGATACCAGGTTAATAGATCCCTTATGTCGTCCCGGCTTATTTCTTCCTTTAATTCTTCCAGGATGGCTAACATCCTGTTTAACCCACCTAATTTAGTTTGATGATGGATTAAATCTACTGCCGTAAGAGCAGGGCTTGAAATTTTAAAAATACCAGCGTCAGACTTTTTTTCAATAATATTTCTATTCGGCCATTTGGCTGTGGTTAGAAATCGTATATCAAAGACGCTTTTTTCAATAGCATTTAATTTTGGTTTTTCTATCATTACATAATCTCGCTGGCTTTGTTGATGACTTGCACCGTGAAATTTTGCAGCCGAGTAAAATCCTAAATAATACTTACGGTTAAGACTTTTAAACAACTTTTCAATATATAATTGAATGGGTAATTTTCCTTGTTTAGAGTATCTTGGTGGTATTATCAAATAAAAACCCTTTCTGAGATTTATAATTTCTTTTTTTCCAATTAGTCGTGCAAGCTCAAATTTTAGTGATGTACCTTTTCCATCAGTATGCTTAGTGATTTCTTCAAGCGAGAAGGAATAATTCTCAATGGATAATAAATAATTGATATATTCTTTAGCGTTCATTTTAGTAAAGTTTTGACAAAGGTAGTAATAAATGCTACTTACCTTGAATTATTACTATATTATTCATAAACAATCTAATGTATTAACAGCGCTTTTTAGTGCATCTCCGGCATTAAAAAAAACAGAAGATTCATATTACAAATTTTAGTAGGTTTGTAGATAGAAACAAAAACAGTTAATACTTAAGCACACACCATGGCTGTGATTGTTGTATTAAAGCTGTAATTAATTTTCAACCAAAACCAATTTTTATGAAAACAGTGGAAATTATTTTTTGGGTATTAACCTTTCTTGTGTTTTATGCTTATCTCGGTTACGGTATTTTGTTATTCTTTTTGGTACGCTTAAAACGTCTTTTTAAAGGAAAAAGCAAAATTGCCGACCCCGGTTACGAACCTGAAGTTACACTGTTTGTTGCCGCCTATAATGAAAAAGATTATGTTGACGACAAAGTTAACAACTCGTTTAGCCTCGAATACCCTCAGCATAAGGTAAAACAGGTGTGGGTTACCGACGGTTCCGATGACGGAACACCCGATCTGCTGAAAAAGTATGCCGATAAAGGGGTTGAGGTTTATCACACCCCTGAGCGCGGCGGAAAAATAGGTGCCATGAACCGGGGGATGGATTTTGTAAAAACCCCCATTGTTATTTTTTCGGACGGCAATACCATGCTGGGTAAAGAGTCCATTAGAAGAATCGTTAATCTGTTTTCCAATCCCAAGGTAGGGTGTGTATCGGGCGAAAAACGTATTTATGATAAATCGGGGGCTGCCGCCACCGAAGGTATTTACTGGAAATACGAATCGACATTGAAAAAATGGGATGCCGAGCTTTACTCGGTGGTTGGGGCAGCAGGAGAGCTGTTTGCCGTAAGAACCAATCTGTTTCAAAAGGTTGAAAAAGATACGTTGCTGGACGACTTTATCATTTCGCTGCGTATTGCCATGCAGGGATATACCATTCAGTACGATCCCGAGGCATATGCCATTGAAGCACCGTCGGCCAATGTTAAAGAAGAGCTTAAACGTAAAGTGCGTATTGCCGCCGGGGGTATCCAGTCAATTGTCAGACTGAAAGCGCTGCTTAACATTTTCAAATACAAAACCCTGAGTTTTCAGTATATTTCGCACAGGGTGTTGCGATGGACGATTGCTCCCCTGTCGCTGCCTGTTATCTTTTTACTGAACCTGTGGATGGCAAGTGTGTACGGCTTTGATAACTTCGGAAATATTTACACTTTGTTGTTTTACGGACAGGTACTGTTTTATTCAATGGCCATGCTGGGCTGGTATCTCGAAAGCAAAAACATCAAGGTTAAGCTGTTATACATTCCCTATTACTTCTTTATTATGAATTATGCCGTATGGATGGGCATTAAGCGCTATTTTAAAGGTCAGCAAAGCGTTAACTGGGAACGTGCCAAAAGAGGATAGCTTATGAAAAGAATTGTTACCGGTATTTTAGTTGTGTTGATTACGGGATTTTCGGCAGTAAATGCCCAGCAAAGGGTATGCGACCACGAAATTGAGGCTGACGTGTTGATGATTGACGGCAGCAACGGCACATACGGTCCGGGAGAAACGGTTTGTATTAAAGGTTCAAATAAAGATTACCTGCTGATTCAAAATGTAAAGGGTACCGCCCAACAACCCGTTACCTTCATTAATATAAACGGGGCGGTAATCATCAATACCGATAATTATTACGGCATAAAAATTTCTCACAGCTCGTTTATTAAGGTAAGCGGAACAGGAACCGACGGTATAAAGTACGGTTTTCAGGTACAGCGTGTTGGTGCGGGAACAGGCCTTGCCGTTGGCGATTTAAGCACCGATGTTGAAATTGAGCACATGGAAATTGCCAATACCCCCATTGCAGGCGTTTACGCCAAAACCGACCCGACATGTAACGATTTTTCGGCAACCCGTGATAAATTTACCATGTACAATTTTAAATTTCACGATTGTTATGTACATGATATTGCCGACGAAGGACTTTACATCGGCAGTTCCAAATATTCGGGACAACATCTTACGGGAGATTGCGATACCGTGGTTCTTCCGCATGTGCTAATCGGCACACGTATCTACAACAATATTATTGAAAATACGGGCTGGGACGGTATTCAGGTAAGTAGTGCCGAACACGACTGCAAGGTTTATAACAACACCATCAGAAATGATTCTTACGAAGAGCAACCGGGACAAATGAGCGGTATGCTAATCGGGGGCGGCAGCAGATGTGAAGTTTACAACAATAAAATTTACGATGGTAAAGGCGACGGAATTGATGTGTTCGGGCTGGGTTCGCTTAAATTGTTTAATAATCTTATTGTTAGAGCGGGTCGTTCTTATAAGCCCGATGACCCAACAGAATTTAAACATGGTATTTATATCGGGAAATCGGTTACCGACCCTGAAGAAGATATTGAGGTTTATAACAACACGGTGATAAGTCCTAAATCCTTCGGAATTACCTTTGCCAACGATGAAGTAAACAGAGGTTACATCATCAACAATGCCGTGTTGAGTCCGGGTTATACCGAGGCCGGTGACAATGCCTATATAAACATCAATGTTCCCGAAACAATGGTGGATGTTTCAAACACATACAAGAACGAAAATACGGAAGCGGCCAAATTTGTTTCTGCCGCTGAAGACAATTACGATTTGAAAGCAACCTCACCCCTTGTTGATAAAGGCAAAGACCTTACGGAACAGGGCATTGTTTACGATATAGAGAGCAGATTAAGACCGTTTCATACCTACACCGATATAGGTGCTTATGAGTGTCAGGACTCGGATATATCCGTAGGCGAGAACAAACAAATATCCGCCAATGTTTTTCCCAATCCTGCCGACCGTTTTGTTTATGTGAAATTTGAAAGTATATCAAAGATTAACCGTGTCGAAATTGTTAATCTGCAGGGAGTAACCGTTTTGTCGCCGGTTATTCCGGAAAGCAAAAAACTGCTCATCAATACCGTAAATATTGCCGATGGATACTATAACCTGCTGATCACTCACAAAAACGGTAAATCATCATACCCGTTGATAATTATGCATGTTAAATAAGAGATATTTTTAAATAATATTGTAATTTTGTTGCAATAATTAAAGAATAATGGATAGCACAATTCATATTAAGAATAATTTAATTTCACGAATAAGAGATTCAAAAGATTTAAATTTTTTGAGAGCTTTACAAACAATTTTTGATAGCTCCGAACAGGAATTATTCCAGCTTAACAAAACACAAACAGAGTCTATTAAAGAAAGCAGAAAGCAGGTTAAAAAAGGAAATTATACAAAAAATTCCCAGGCAATATCCGAAATTAGAGAATGGCTAGAAAAGAAATAATATGGTCTCAAAGAGCTAAACAAGAACTGATACAAATACTTGATTACTATAATACAAGAAACGAAAGTGTTGCTTATAGTATAAAACTTATTGATGAAATAGAGAATTTGTTAAATACTTTATCTCAAAGCGAATTTATTGGAAGATTAACAGCCAATAAAAGAACGAGAGTAGTTGTAATGAAAGAATATTTAATATTTTATGAGATTAATAGAGAAAGAATTGAAATACTTTCATTTTGGGATAACAGACAAGATAATAACAAACGAATTATTAAGTAAAATTACATGCTTTAATGAAATTATTAATTCAACTTAATATCAAATATATAACTTGAAATGCGGGTGTGTTTGTAAATAAAGATTAAAAAAAAGCCGCTTCCCAAAGGAAGCGGCTTTTTGATTACACATTTTTAAATACCAGGTTATCCCCTTCAACATCTATTAAGATTTTATGATCTTTCTCCACTTTACCTGACAGGATTAGTTTCGACAGTTCGTTTAATACCATTCGCTGTACAACCCGTTTCAGCGGGCGTGCACCAAACTGCGGATCGTAACCGCTGTCGGCCAGCTTGTTAATGGCCTTATCGGTAATTTCAAGCTGAATACCGTTTTTGGCCAGCATGGTTTTAACCATTTCAAACTGAAGTTTAACAATATCATGTATTTCATTCCTCGACAAAGGTTTGAACATGATGATTTCATCGATCCTGTTGAGGAACTCGGGACGTATGGTTTTTTTAAGCAACTCGAAAACCTCCTCGCGGGTCTTTTCAACCACCTCCTCCTCGTTGGCATCGGTTAATTTACTAAAACGCTCCTGAATGATATGCGAACCGATGTTAGAGGTCATAATGATGATGGTATTTTTAAAATCAACCACACGACCTTTATTGTCGGTTAGTCTGCCGTCGTCAAGCACCTGCAACAGGATGTTAAACACGTCGGGGTGAGCTTTTTCAATTTCGTCGAGCAGCACCACCGAGTATGGTTTACGACGAACGGCTTCGGTTAACTGGCCGCTTTCGTCATACCCTACATATCCGGGAGGTGCCCCCACCAGTCGCGAAACCGAATGGCGCTCCTGATACTCCGACATATCAATTCTTACCATTGAGTTTTCGTTGTTAAACAAAAACTCGGCCAGTGCTTTTGCCAGTTCGGTTTTACCAACACCGGTTGTTCCCAGGAATATAAACGAGCCTATAGGTCGTTTGGTGTCCTGCAACCCTGCTCTGCTTCGGCGAATGGCATCGGCTATGGCACTTATGGCATCCTCCTGCCCTACCACGCGTTTGTGTAACTCATCTTCAAGATGCAACAGTTTTTCGCGTTCGCTTTGCAGCATTCTGCTAACCGGAATACCGGTCCAGCGCGATACCACTTCGGCAACCTCTTCGGCGGTAACCTCTTCGTTAATCATCGGTTTATCGCCTTGCAATTCGGCAAGTTGTTGTTGTAATAACGCTATCTGTTTTTCAGCTTCCTGAACTTTACCATAGCGTATTTCCGCTACTTTTCCAAAGTCGCCGTCGCGTTCGGCACGTTCGGCTTCCAGTTTAAAATCCTCAATATCTTTTTTCAGTTTCTGGATTTTGTCAACCAGTTCTTTTTCGGCCTGCCATTTGGCTTTCATCTGATTTCGGTCGTCGTTTAAATTGGCAAGCTCTTTTTCGATAATCGCCAGCTTTGCCTTATCTTTTTCACGTTTAATGGCTTCTTTTTCAATCTCCAGCTGACGAATCCGTCTTTCAACCACTTCCAGTTCTTCGGGAAGCGAGTTGATTTCCAACCGCAACTTGGCGGCCGCTTCATCAATCAGGTCGATGGCTTTGTCGGGCAAAAACCTGTCGGTTATGTATCGTTGCGACAGCTCCACGGCAGCAATAATAGCCTCATCCTGAATCCTTACCTTATGATGGTTTTCGTAACGCTCTTTCAGTCCTCTGAGGATGGAGATGGCCGACATGGTATCGGGTTCGTTAACCATTACAATCTGGAAACGACGCTCCAGTGCCTTATCCTTTTCAAAATACTTTTGATACTCTTTAAGAGTGGTAGCGCCAATGGCCCTTAATTCGCCGCGGGCCAGAGCGGGCTTAAGGATGTTGGCGGCATCCATGGCACCTTCCGATTTTCCGGCACCCACAAGGGTGTGTATCTCGTCAATAAAGAGCACAATCTCTCCATCCGATTCAACAACCTCTTTAACAACCGCTTTCAAACGTTCTTCAAACTCTCCTTTATATTTGGCACCGGCAATAAGTGCCCCCATGTCGAGAGAATATATCTTTTTCGATTTCAGATTTTCAGGAACATCGCCGTCAACTATCCGGTGAGCCAGCCCCTCGATAATGGCCGTTTTACCCACACCGGGTTCCCCGATTAAAATGGGGTTGTTTTTGGTACGCCGGGTTAAAATCTGCAAAACCCTTCTTATCTCCTCGTCGCGACCGATAACAGGATCAAGTTTTCCTTTTTCGGCCATATCGTTAAGGTTCTTGGCGTATCTGTCCAGCGAGTTATACTGGTCTTCCGCACTTTGACTGTTAACGGTGGATCCTTTTCTTAAATCCTTTATGGCCGCCATCAGGCCGTCTTTTGTAATACCGTTATCTTTTAAAAGTTGCGATGCGGTACTTTTTACTTCAAGAAGCGAGAGTAACAAATGTTCGATTGAAACGAACTCATCTCCGAACTCTTTGAGGTAACGCGGAGCACGCTGTAACACCTCGTTGGCTTCGCGCGAAAGATATTGCTCTCCGCCCGAAACCTTAGGCAGCGATTCGACAATCCGATCCACTGCTTTGCTAAATACCTCAAAATTAACATTCAGCTTCTTCAAAAGAAACGGGGTTACATTTTCATCTACCGTTAATACGCCTTTTAACAGGTGAACAGGCTCAATGGATTGCTGTTCATGAACCGAGGCAACCTCCTGTGCCTTTTGAATGGCTTCCTGTGATTTTATGGTGAATTGATTTAAATTCATATTTATTTCCTCCTTTATTTTTTAATTTGATACCCCCTAATCAAAACACTTACCAATTATATTTAACAAATCGGAATAAGCAGATAACCAGCGGTATAATAATTTACTTATTTAAGAGGCTGTAATATTGACAGTTATTGAATTAAAAGTATGACAGAATGACCTTGTTTTATAAACAAAAAATATTTCGATGTGTAATTTTAGTAAAAGCATACAAAATCAGCATAAAATACTACCTTTAGATTGTAATTTATCGGTTTCGTCAACGAAAAAGAGAAAACAAATTAAATTAGAATACATATTTAATTAAATTTGTAGGGTATAAATCGTTCTAAAAATGCTTTGCTATGGACAAGAATGACCACAATTTAAACCGGCGACAGTTTTTAAAATCGGGTGCCATTGCTGTTGGAGCACTGGCGGCTGTTGGAGCCGGAGTGAGTTATCTTCAAAAGGTAACCGCCGAATCACGAATCAATCAAAAATTTTTGCGGCCGCCCGGAGCGTTGGACGAAACCACGTTTATTTACGGATGTATTAAATGTGGTTTATGTGTTCAGATTTGTCCCATTCAGGCCATCAAACTGGCCGGTATAAAGGAGGGGCTTGCTTACGGCACTCCATACATTGACGTTCGCGAACAGGCTTGCGATTTTTCGTGCGACTCCATGCAGTGTGTCGAAACCTGTCCTACGGCCGTCCTCTATTTCAAACAGTTTAAAGAGGAGGGCGAAAGAGCCATAGAGGCTTACGACAAAACCCATCGCCAGGACCCCGACTACAATCCTTTCCCTGTTCAGATTAAAGCGATGAAAGCCATTGTAAAAATGGGTATGGCCCAAGTGAAACCCGATCTGTGTCTGGCTTTTAAAGGCAAAGGTTTTAAAGGCACCCCGAGAGGGAAAGACTTTAAAGGTGTGAACCGTTCGCCCTATACGGGTGATGCCAAAGCCACACCCGTTGCCGATAAGGTTTACAACGAAAAAATTTGTAACCTCTGCGTTAAGGAATGCCCCATTGGCGAAACAGCCATAGTGATGTCTTCAACAGGCGGAATGCTTGTTCCTAAAGTGCTTGACGGCTGTACCGGCTGTGGAGTATGTGTGATGGTTTGTCCTACGGAAGAGCCTGCTATTATTGTTGAACCCGTTAAATCGTAGCCGCTATGTTTGGTAATAAAAATAAATCACCGCTACCCCCTAAAAACAAAGAGGAACTTCCGCATGTTAAAGAGGGTTTAAGTTTAAAAGAATGGCGTGCAAACCACAAAAACAAGCATAAATGGCGCACCCGCCGCTGGGGAGTACTTATTGGTATCAATACCCTCTTCTTCCTTTCATTCTTTTTTGACCTTTCCATTTTGGAAGGATCGCTAAGCGGATCGAGACTTTTGGGTTTTTACCTGATGGACCCCTTTAATACGGCGCAGGAACTGGCCATTTCGTTTTTAACCGGACACTGGCAGTTGCTTACCATGAACTATGTAATCGGGATACTAACCATCATTATTTTTTATGCGCTGATGGGTGGACGCAGTTTTTGTTCATGGATATGCCCCTATCATTTTTTAGCCGAATGGAGCGAAAAGCTTCATAACTACCTGGTTAAAAAGAAAAAAATAAAAGAGCACACCTTTAACATCTCGTTACGCTGGATATTTTGGATTGGATTTGTATTATTGGCAATCTTTACAAAAGAGCTTGTATTTGAAGATATCAACCCGGTCGGCATTTTGTCCAGAGCCATTATTTACGGCCCCGGGCTTATCCTGCTTTGGATATTGATATTAATAACCTTTGAAATTGTTTACAGTAAGCGGTTCTGGTGCCGGTATGTTTGTCCCATTGGTGCCACATACAGCATGATTGGACACGTAACCCCCGTAACCATAAAATTTGATCTGGATAAATGCGCACACTGTCTCGATTGTCAACAGGTTTGCCTGGTTCCCCATGAATTGTGGTTCGTTAAAAGAGGTGCTGCCACCGACCACACCCATACCACCGGCTCCGATTGTACACGATGCGGATTGTGCGTGGATGTTTGTCCGGGTGACGCATTAAAATTTTCAATTAAAGGAATAGATAAAATAACATGACAGTAACAAATAATACATTAGCGGCTGAAAAATTGATTAGGGCGGAAGGATTATCCAAATCTTTTAAAAAAACAGAAGTTTTAAAAGGACTGGATATTGAATGGGCTGCCGGTGAGCGCATTGCGCTTATAGGACAAAACGGAGCCGGCAAAACAACGCTGATACGCTGTATTCTCGGTCAGTATGTTTACGACGGCAGCCTGAACGTACTTTCCAGAGATCCGCGAAAGCAGCGGGTGGAAATTTTAAAAGAGATCGGTTTTGTACCGCAAATACCTCCGCCGCTTAAGATAACCGTAAAAGAGATGTTGCATTTCTTTTCAAACATCAGCAATGTTCCCGTGGAAAAATTTATGGATATTTCCAAAGCGCTGGGTTTGAACCTTGAAGAGAGCTTCTCAAAGCCTTTTGTGGCACTTTCGGGTGGAATGAAACAGAAATTACTGGTTTCGTTCGCTTTGGGCAGGGAACCCAAAATTTTGCTGATGGATGAACCTTCGGCAAACCTCGACCCCGCTGCCAGAGAGATATTTTTCGACTATCTGGCGGCCTACAACAAAGAAGCATTACTTGTTTTGAGCAGTCACCGTATGGCAGAGATTAAAGGATTGGTTAATCGGGTGGTGGAAATGGATTTCGGAAAAATTGTTTTGGACGAAAAATTAAATTGATAAAATAAAAAACATCATTATGAAAAAAATAATTCTTTTATTCACACTGTTTGCACTCTTTACAACAGCCTGCAATCACGAAGTTGATTACAGCCCGAGAGAAGTAAATTACGACAGAGATATCTGTGCCCAGTGTTTAATGGGTATTGCCGAACAACCCTGGGCGGTACAAGCCATCAACAGCCACGGTGAGGTTTTGTGGTTTGACGATATAGGTTGTTTGCACGAATACATGGCCGGCGAAAACTGGAAAAAATTCACCGGAGAGGGAAAAGTACAAATTTGGGTAGGCGATGCCGACCATAAAGGAGCATGGCTTGATGCAACAAAAGCATGGTATCGTTTTGGAGACCACACCCCCATGGGTTACGGATACAGTGCCGTTAAAAACCCCAACGACTCTGCCTTTACCTACCAACAAACCCTTAAAAGAATAGGTGAAGGTAAAACCATGCGCGAAAGCTTTTTAAAAGAGCATAAGATGATGGGAAAAGGAAAAATGAAGCATTAACAGGCGATTTCTGAATAAGAAGGGAAAGGCGCTTTATAAAAAGAAGATATCTATATGACACAAAAAGGATTTTTATCGATATTAAAACTTGATCTTAACCAAAGCATCAGAACCAAAGGGTTTTGGATATACAGCTTACTGTTTGGCGGATTTGTAGCCTACATGTTTATGTCGGGCATTACCGAATCGCAAATCATCGGTTTTGTGGGACTGGGCCGTTTGCTGGTAACCTTTATGCAGGTTTGTATGGTTATTATTCCCATTTACGTACTAATAACGGTTGTACGTTCCATTGTGGGCGATAAAGAAAACAATGTAATGGAATACATGCTTTCGTTACCGGTTTCGTTCAGCAGTTTTTACTGGGGAAAGTTTTTGGCAAAGTTTATTGTGATATACATTCCATTGCTTTTTTCGCTGGTGCTTTCCATTATATGGGGTGCCATCATCGACCTTGATATACCGTGGGAATTTTTCTGGCTTTACAGTGCGTTGCTGGCTTCCATGGTGTTTTGCTTTTTGGGCATCGGAATGTTTATTTCCGTTTTTACCCGTTCGCAGGAGTTTGCCGTTAGTTCGGCCTTTATCATATGGCTTGTACTGGTTGCTTTTTTGGATTTACTGCTGATGGGTTTAATGTTAAAGCTAAGAATTAATCCCGACGTGGTTATCGGTATCGGTATGCTAAATCCTTTGCAGGTATTCAGGGTGGGCGTACTGGTTTTATTCGACCCCAAATTAACCACCATGGGGCCTGCCGCCTACTATATTCTTGATACCGTAAGTCGCACTACCTTTATTGTTTTTGCTGTCCTCTACCCTGCCCTGCTGGGTTATCTTTTTGCTTTTTTCGGCGTTCGACGGTTTAAAAGTAAAGATGTAATTTAACCTCTACACTCCGCTTATGAAAACCTTTAATAAATTACTGCTAATATTACCCGTTATTATTTTGGGTATCTTTTTTTCGGGATGCAATGTCAACCTAAAAGATGGCGACCATACGGCTAACCGGAACAGCCTGATACCAAAAACACCCGACCGTAACTCGTACCTTAAATTGGCCAACTACCTTAGCGATGAGGAAATTAACAGGATAACCAATGAGGAAACCACCTTAAAAAGCGGCGAAAAGCGTTTAAAGGGATTTATTCCGGTACCACAGGACAGAGATGATTTCCGCAACGATAACCTCGATAATGTTTACTGGCCCAATGTTTCGGTTAAAGAGGGTGATTTCAGAGGTGCAAGAATGCGTTCCGCCAAATGCAGCCATTCCGATTTCAGCAACAGCGATTTCAGGGTAGCCGATATCAGGTGGACCGACTTTGACCATTGTAATCTGTCAAATTCAAACTTCGATCAGGCGCGTTTGTTCCACGACCATGTCAATTTTGCCAATCTCGAAAACTGCAGTTTCAGAGGAGCCAATATGTTTGGCATGGAAGGCCATCACGCTATATTAAGAAACAGCGACCTTACCAATGCCCTGATGAAAGATGCGGAATTTACCGATGCCGACCTTACCCGTTGCCTGTTTGTTAATGTGCGGCTGATACGGGCCGTAATGACAAACTCCGATTTTGAAAACAGCAACTGCAGTTTTGCCGATTTCTCCGGAGGCGGGCTTGACGGCACCAGTTTTAAAAATACCCTTTTAAAAGATGCTAATTTTCAAGGGGCACGACTGCATAACGCCGATTTCTCGGGAGCCGATCTTAAGGGAACCTACTTTTACGGTGCCCATTTGGGGGAAACAAACTTTAACGGAGCGATTAATATACCGGATGAAATTAAAGAAATGCTGGTTGAAGGTAAAGCTTCGGGAAATGTGCTTAAACGAAAATAATAAGAACGGGTTTTTATGAGCCTCTATATAAAACATATTGCCACTTCCATATTAATCCTTTTCTTTATCAGCGGGAAGGCACAGCAGGCCGATACACTGGTTTTTATTATGGATACCACGGAAAGCTATGTGGCATGGAATTGCGACAGCCATCACGGAACGGTTCCTTTACAATCGGGCATCATTAAAATTGCTGACGGCGAAATTGTTTCAGGAAACTTTAAACTGAAAATGGATAGTATTAAAGACCTTGATATCGATTATCCGCTGATGCGACATACCCTTGAAAACACATTGCGTTCGGAGTTCTTTTTTGATGTGGAACATTACCCTGTGGCGGATTTCAACATCGATTATACAATACCCGCTGAAAAAAACAAGGTTTTAATTGCCGGCGACCTTTGGATTAGAGGACTGGTTAACTGTATTGATTTTGAAAGCAAAATTGTTTACGATCAGCAACAGTTTACTGCGGTTTCCGATTCGTTTAAAATAAACCGTATTAACTGGAACATAACCATCTACTCGAAACAGGAGGCAAAAAGTGAGGAAGCGGTGATTGTAAGTGATGACATCGGTTTTGTAATACATTTAAAAGGTTACAAAAAAGAAAATCCGGAAAATCGATAGTCCTCCGGACTTAACACGTTGAAGCTGTTTAAAGGTAACTTGTTGATTATAACAGCAAAATATTAAAGCTACTGTTCAAAAAGTAATTTTTAGTTATATTGTCAGCCTATGTGGGGTTGTCACACTGAGCGAAGTCGAAGTGTGATGCATTCTTCGACTTCGCTCAGAATGACACGTTCTTTTACTTTTTGAACAGTCTTCTACTTAGAATGTTTATATTCTCAAGCCGTTAACTTTAAACAACAAATTTTACACAAACAATTCTCCTCTATCTTTTAACGATTTTCACCGTTTGCATAAAACCGGAATTAAGTTTCAGGGTGGCAAAATAGGTGCCCGAAGCACATAACTCACCTGCACTGTTTTTACCATCCCAGGTAAAACTGTGTTCTCCTTTTAAAAGATAACCGGAAACAATTGTTTTTACATACCGGCCCGAAATATCGGTTATCATTAGTTCGGCAAAACTTTTGTCCTGTAAAACAAAGTTAAAGGATGTACTTCCGGTAAACGGGTTTGGGGCATTTTGCATTAACGTACCTTTTTTAACTTCTTGTTTATTATCAACACTTTCGAGGCTGCCCTCTTTGGTTGATTTAACAAGAATCACATCATGGTCAACATTGCCTTCGTTACGGTAGCCCGTAAGAATCACACTGTTTTCATCAATTTTTTGTATGCCTGCAAAGTAGATATTGTCGCCATCCAGCCTGCCGTATTTAGCCCATTGTTGTTCACCCGAATCGTTTAAACCAACCATTGCTGCTGAAAACCAGTCGCCCGCAGCTATAAAATTATCGTCATTAAACTGAACGGTACCTACGATGGCACCTGTTGAACCGGAAAGCGGAAAACCATATTCCCAGCCATAGTTTCCCGATCCCAACATGTTTATCAGCGAAGGTGCGCCGTTCCAGTAGCCACCCATTATTACACCTCCGTCGTTACGCGGAGAAACAAAATTTACAATCCCCCCGGGATAATTTGTCCATGTTAGTTGCGTGATTATCTCGCCATCGTTTTTTATATAAAACAGGTCGGGAAACCAAACGCCGCCCCCTACCGGAAATTCAAAAGTACCGCTCACGGCATATCCCTGATCGCCCAAAGGACAAATTCCGGTTGCCGTATTACCGTTGTTGGGAAAATATTGCTGACTCCAAATCACATTGCCGCTGTTATCAAATTTTATTACCAGCGATCGCATGTTATTGGTTCCCGAAACAAGGTAACCGTCTTCCACAGGCAGCACAAAAGCAGCTTCATCACCGGCAACGTTACCGCCGAACTTATATTCCCAAACAACACTTCCCTCCGCATCGGTTTTAAAAACCCAGCCCTGATTGTAATGACCCGGATTTACCGAGTTTGCTGCAACAATAAAGCCGCCGTCGGATGTTGGCTGTACGCAATTGCCCTCATCATCGGCCATTCCCCCATACGATTTTTTCCACAAAGCGTTACCTTCGGCATCTGTACGAATGAGCCAAACATCAAAATCGCCACTTCCAAATGAGGTTGTTTTTCCGGTAATGATATAACCTCCATCCGGAGTAACCGAAACATAAGCTCCCACATCATTACCACCACCGTCATAAACCCGGTAAAATGTATCTTGTGCTGCCGAATATTTATTTCCCATAAAAAATACCAGCAACAAAACCGAAACCAATAATGTGTTTAATTTTTTCATTATAAATCTCCTTATAAATTAATTATTTACCAAAAATAATATACGCCATGGTTATTTGCAAATTTAAATTGTAATTTAACGAAGTGTGTAATTTTTCAAAAGTTTAAACCCGTTTAAAAAAAAATTTACCTTTGCAGCCGTTTTTTAATCAAATAAAAGTAAGCGTTCTTATGTTATATCGCAGACACCTACGTATTAAAGCCCTTCAGGCGCTCTATTCATTTTATACCGGTGGCACGGACGACCTTGTAAAAGGCGAAAAAGAACTTCTTAACAGCATCAATAAAATTTACGAACTTTTCATCTGGCAACTCTCATTTATTGTTGAGGTTAAACGTTTTGCCGCATTTCGTATTGAAGAGAACAAAAAGAAGTTTTATCCCACCGAAGAAGACCTGAATCCAAACTTAAAATTCATTAACAACAGGGTTATACGTTACATTGAAGAAAACAAAGACTTTAGAAAAAAAGAGGAACTTTTTAAGATAAACTGGGCCGAAGAACAGGAGATGGTTCGTAAGTTCTATATGGAGATGCGTAACGCAAAATATTTTGGGCAATATATGAACAATGGTATCGATTCGCTTGAAGACGATAAACAGTTTATTATTAAGATGATTGACCTGCAGATGAGTAAGTACGACTTGTTAAAATCGTTTTATGAAGAGAAGAGTGTATATTTTTCTGACGGTTACGACTTGGTATCCATACTGTTATTAAAATTTACCGATACCCTTTCGGCCAAACACAACGAGGTAACCCCCATGCCCGGAATTTACAAAACCGAAACGGCACAAATTAACGATGACAAGGAATTTTTACGAAAACTGTATCGCAAAGTAATACTTGAAAGTGAAGATTATGATGAGATATTGAAAAAGAGAACCAAAAACTGGGATTACGACCGCATTCCGTTGATGGACCTGCTGTTGCTTAAAATGGCCATGGTTGAACTTACCGAAATGCCCACCATCCCGATAAAAGTTACCCTCAACGAATACATCGAGCTGGCCAAATACTTTTCGACGGCAAAAAGTAAAACTTTTGTTAACGGTGTTCTTGACAAGCTAATCAGAGATTTTAAAGAACAAAACAAAATAAAAAAACTGGGACGCGGTTTGGTTGAATAGATTTATTGAACATATAGGCCATTCTTTAAAACAAAATACTACCTTTGAATTGTAATTTAAACTACCATTACATTGGATAAAGAAAAAATCATAAAAGGTAAAAATCTGTCGATACTTATTGCCGAAGACGACGAACTAAGTTTTTTATACCTTAACATCATTTTAAAAAAGTTCGCCAAAGATATCATTCGGGCTAAAGACGGGGAAGAAGCCATTGAGCTGGTAAAGGCACAAAAGTTTGACATTATCCTTCTTGACGTTAATTTACCGAAAATATCAGGTCTTGAAGTTGCTTCCGAAATCCACAAAAAATTCCCTGAAATGGGTATTATTATGAATTCGGCCTTTTCACCTGAAGACGAACGGGAATACACTTTAGACAAAGGAAATTTTGAATACCTCGATAAACCGTTGAAAAAAGAAAAGGTGATTGATGCTATTGATAAAGTGTTGCATTTTTCAAATGATAATTAATTATTAACGGTATAAGGACAAATTAAACAACAACTGAATGTCCGGAATCAAACGACAACCTAGCCTTACAGAATCACTAATTCCGATTATATTTCTTATAATTCTGTTGTCGTTTAATGTTTTGTTTTGGGATGATACCCTTGCAGGGTCCAATCAGGTTGCTTTAATGGCTGCGGCGGCATTGTCGGGCATTATCGGTTTACGTATGGGATACACATGGGCCGATATGCGTGCACAGATAGTAAAAACCATCGGCACCGCCATGCCTGCCATCCTGATTTTATTATTTATTGGCGCACTGGCCGGAACATGGCTTATCAGCGGCGTGGTTCCTGCACTTATATTTTACGGACTTGATGTTTTACATCCGGCCATATTTTTGTTCGCAGCCGTGATTACAAGCGGAATTGTATCGCTGGCAACCGGAAGTTCGTGGTCAACCATAGCTACCATTGGCGTGGCATTGCTTGGCATAGGAAGTGCCATGGGGTTCGACAAGGCCATTGTTGCAGGAGCCATTATATCGGGAGCCTATTTCGGCGATAAGATTTCTCCCCTGTCGGACACCACCAACCTCGCCCCTGCCGTGTCGGGAACCGACCTGTTTACCCATATCAGATACATGCTTTACACCACTGTTCCTTCCATGACCATTACGTTGATTATTTTCCTGATTATAGGTTTTACCAACGACAATGTTATATCCTCAGCACATATCGACCAGGTACAGCAGGCCATTAACGACACCTTTAATATAACACCATGGCTTTTTCTTGTGCCTGCCCTGTTGTTTACCATCATTATGCTAAAAGTACCCCCGTTACCGGCATTGGGAGCCGGAATATTACTGGGTGCTATCGCAGCTGTTATTTTTCAGCCCCATATTATCGAACAATTATCGAAGGTTTCATCAAACTATCTGAAAGCCTCTTACATTGCGGTGATGCAGTCTGTTTACGGCAGTACATCCATCGAAACCAACGATCCCGTAATGAACGATCTTTTTAAAGCCGGCGGCATGGCAGGTATGCTGCAAACCATCTGGCTGATTATCTCCGCCATGTTTTTCGGAGGTATTATGGAGGCCAACGGAATGCTTAAAAAAATTACACGCTCCATCCTTAAGTTGGTAAAAAAAGATTCGTCATTAATTGCTTCCACGGCTTTTTCGTGCGTTTTTTTCAACGTTACCGCATCCGATCAATATATTTCCATTGTTGTTCCGGGCGAGATGTACCACGATGCTTTTAAAGACAGGGGATTAAAACCGGAGGTACTGAGCCGTACGCTTGAAGATTCGGGAACCGTTACTTCGGTACTGGTTCCCTGGAATACGGGAGGTGCCACACAAGCAAGGGTTTTGGGAGTGCCTACGGTTGAGTATTTACCCTTTGCCTTTTTCAACCTGATAAGCCCGTTAATGACGCTGCTGTTTGCTTACCTTAATATTAAGATAAGAAGATACAAAACCAAGCCTGCAATAACGAAAAACTAATCGGGATAAGCAATACGGACGTGGTTCATATCCATCAGTTTCTTTTTCAAAACCTTTTTTACTTTTGAAATTTCCTTAAAGGTGATGTTTGCATTGGCAAACTGATTGTCGTTAATCAGTGCATTTACAATGTTATCCACCAGGTCGTTTATCTTTTGTTCATCAGGTTTGGTGATGCTTCTTGAGGCGGCCTCCACCGAATCGGCCATCATCACCACGGCGGTTTCTTTTGAAAACGGTATGGGGCCGTGATATCTGAACTCCGAGCTGTCGATTTCAAGACCCGGGTGGTTTTTCTTTTCGAGCCGGTAAAAATACTCTACCATACGTGTTCCGTGGTGGGTTCTGATAAAGTCGATAACCTGCTCGGGGATATTTGCTTTACGGGCCATCTCGATGCCGTCGAGCACATGCGCAATAATAACTTTGGCGCTTTCGTCGTACGACAGTTCATCGTGCGGATTGTATCCCGACGACTGATTTTCCACAAAATAGGTGGGGTTGTTCATTTTGCCGATGTCGTGATATAAAGCACCTGTACGGGCCAGCAATGCATCACCGTCAATTTCATACAATGCTTCCGCCGCAAGATTGGAAACCTGCAATGAGTGCTGAAAAGTACCCGGAGCCTGTATGGAAAGATTACGCAACAGCGTATTGTTTGTGTTTGACAATTCGAGCAGGGTTAACTTGGTTACCAAACCAAACACCTTTTCGTATAAAAACACAATGGGAAAAGCTAAAAATATAAGTACCGAACTGGCAGCGGTTAATATTAAAAAGTGAACTGAGAATCCGTCGATGTTTCCTTCGCGTGAATAGAGCATGCTGATGTAAACAACAATGTAAGTAACAAACGAAAGTCCTGCCGCTCTGGCAATCTGGTAACGATGATCCCATTTACCGATGCTGAAAACAGCCACAAGCCCGGCAGCAAACTGGGTATAAAAAAACTGGAAACTGTTGGGTGCAAAAAAACCAATCAACATTACCGTAATCAAATAAACCACAATACCGGTGCCGTGGTCTAAAAATGCAATTAGAATAATCGGCAGTATTACAAACGGAATAAGATACACATAATCGGGATAATTATTAAAAACATAAAACGCCAGGGCTACCAGCAATACCTGAGTTGTAAGTATCAGATTAATATATTTAAGCTCGTTAAAGTAAGAATATTTAAAAAACCTGAGAAAAAGGTACTCCAGCAAAAAGAGTAAGGAGATCAAGAGTGTTATACCAAGTAATACATAATATTTATGTTTGGTATAGCCATATTCTGTTTCGTACATGCTTTTAAGCGAGAGCAGTATCTGGTTTTTTTCGGGCGTTACCAACTCCCCTTTGGAGATGATCATTTCACCCTTTTGCATCATGCCGTAAGTAGGCGAAATATGTTTTAGCAATTCCTGCTTTTCGGTTTCGCTTTTTGTTTTGTCGTAAATAACATTTTGTACCAGTGCGCGGCTTATTATGTTAATCAGCAATAAGCTGTCGGCTGTTTTATGCTCATGGATTTTTGCTTTTACAAAATCCATGGCACTTCGTATGGTAAAATAGTCGCCAATTTTGGCATCGTGCAGTACATTGTCGGTAATAACTTTTATCCGGTAATCGGGCGGTTTGCCTTCAATAACCTCATCGGTTCTAATGATACCACGTTTTTCAACATCAAGATAAATTGATTTGGCAAGTTTCAGGCTTTTTAACGAATCGCGGGTTCTTTTGCGGCTTTTCTTTTGGTCGGAAATCCAAAGGGCGGCAAAATTGTTTTCAAGCAACTTCAGGTTTTCCTGCACCACTTTGTTGTCGTAATTAAAGTAAGGCTCAAATCCCTTCAGTATCTTTTCCTTTTCCTGCGCTATCTGATCTTTGGTTTTTAAAATGGCAAAATCAAAAGGGGCAAACAAATCGTTGTGTTTCCACGGACTACCCACCTGAAATTCGTATTTAAAGATGCTGTCTTTGGGGCTTAACCACGAAACCAGACCAATGGCAATAACAAACACCAGAATTTTAAGTATTTCGTAATAATATTGTTGTAATTTTGAAAAGAAAGAATTCATTAAAGCATTTTATTGTTTTTACAAAAATAAACATTTATTGCTGCAACGAATAGTATCTTATAAATAATAGATGAAATGAAATTTGGAATTTGTATGCAGGCGGTTGTTTCGGTTCATGAACTACCCTCGTGGAAAAGCAGGATGATCAATCAGTTATTGTTTGGCGAGCTGTTTACCATTAAGGACGAAAAAGATGACTGGCTGTTGATTGAAACGGCCGACGACCATTTTGAGGGATGGATTTACAGGATAGAAGCCACGCAAACCGATGAATCTTTTTATACCGATGCCGTTAATTCGGCCAAACATTTTTTTTATTCGCTATCGGGCAGGATAAAAGGAGAAAAATTAATGATTCCGGTTACCAAAGGAGCACAGTTCCCGTTTTGGAAAGATGGAACTTTTAAAATAAACAACCATACTTTTTATTACTACAAATCAGTTCATCCTGTTCCCGATAAGGTTACTTACGGCTCAATTACCGATGTAGCGAAAAGTTATCTCGGAACATCATTTCTATGCGGAGGCCGTTCACCGTTTGGAATCGACGGCCCCGGACTTATACAAATTGCTTTTAAAATGAACGGCATCGGTTTGCCCCGCAGTGCGGCAAAACAGATGGAGCACGGAGAACAAATACTGTTTGTGGAAGCTGCCAAACAGGGTGATCTGGCTTTTTTTGAAGACGATGAAGGCAACATCAATCATTCGGGAATCATACTTGACCAAAACAAAATAATACATGCCTGGGGAAAAGTAAGGATCGACACAATAGACCATGTGGGAATTTTCAACGCCGAAATGAAAAAATATACCCATAAGCTAAGGGTGGTAAAGCGCGTTTTGGCGGAGTAACGCAATAGAAATTCAACTTCTTAGGCATATTTTCTTTTCTGTTTAAGAAAAAAATCGGATATTTGCAGCCCCGTTTTGGGAAAATTATTTATTCATTTAAAAATTAGTTAGTTATGCCAACTAAGATGAGATTGCAACGTTTTGGTAAAAAGAGAAAACCTTTTTATCATATCGTAATTGCGGATGGTCGTGCACCACGAGATGGAAAGTTTATTGAGAAGATAGGTACGTACAATCCCGTCCATAATCCTGCCATTATTGAGCTGGATTTTGATAAAGCCGTACAGTGGCTTAATAACGGCGCTCAGCCCACCGATACCGTAAGGGCTATCCTTTCGTATAAAGGTGTGCTTTACAAACATCACCTGTTGCGTGGTGTTGCCAAAGGTGCTTTAAGCGAAGCCGAAGCAGAAGCTAAATTCCAAAAGTGGCTTACCGAAAAAGAGGCCAAAATTGAAGCTAAACGCAAGAGTTTGGAAGAAAAGAGCAGAAATGCCAAAAAGGAGATGCTTGATGCCGAAACCAAAATTAAGGAGGCACGCGAAGCCGAATTAGCTAAAAAACGTGCTGCCGAAATGGAAGCCGCTGCTCCTAAAGAGGAAGAAGCTCCTGCCGAAGAAATTTCGGCAGAAGAAACTACTTCGACAGAAGAAACACCTGCTGCAGACGAACCAAAAGCCGAAACCGAAGAAAAGTAGATTTTTGGTATTGAAACAAAGAAAAGCCCGAATGAACACATTCGGGCTTTTTTGTTGTCGCTATTTTACGGCATTAATTTTAAATTCTGACCTTTTCAATTTTTGAAGCGGCCTCTTCAAATCTGTAAGCATTAACAAGTTCGATTACTTCGGCAAAAATTTTGTCGTTTGTAAAATAGGGGGCTAAAACTTCAATCTCCTTTTGGGCATCAGGGTTGCCATCCCTTAGCATGGCGGCAACCTTTTTAAGCGATTCAATTAGATATCCCCTGTTTTCCTCCGAAATCGCTTTTTTCGATACCGCTTTTTTGCGTTTATTGGCTAAGGGAGCTATTTCGGCCAATACATTCTCAAATTCAAAAATTATTTTTAAAAAGAGTTCATCGTTAATAGAATTTTCCTTTAGTTGCTTTTCAAATTTAACCACAAGGCCGAAGAGTTTATTAGCACCGATGTTTCCTGCAACTCCTTTGAATCCGTGAATCAGTTTTAGTTTTTCCTCCGGTGATTCGATGTTTTGCCACTTTTCGGTAAAATCCAGAAAATTATTATAGAATTTAACCAGCAGATTGATATAATTTTCATCGTTATTACCAATACGTTGCAGGCCCTCCGCCACATTGATATGCTTTAAACCTGTTAAATCTTTTGACAGCTCTTTTGTTTTGCCTCCCTCCTTTTTATTAATGATTTTAATATTTTTAATCCATTTGGTAATAATATCCACCACCTTTAACGGGTCAATTGGTTTTGGCACAAAATCGTTCATGCCTGCGTCGAGGCAACGTTTTTTAACCCCCGGTAAAACATCGGCACTCATGGCCACAATGGGCAATGCACTATATTTTTTGTTTTTTCTAATGTTGCGTGTGGCTTCAAAACCGTCCATCACCGGCATTTGCAAATCCATAAATACAATGGCGTAGCGGTCAATGTTTTTAGGATCAAGGATTTTATCAACGGCCTCTTGTCCGTTTTCGGCAAAATCAACTTTAAGCCCTACGGTAGTAAGCATATCGCCGGCAAGGTCTCTGTTAAGTTCATTATCATCAACAATTAATACCTCCTTATCGGGAATTTCAACAAACAGGGCATTTCTTTTTCTCTTTTCCTTATTTTTTAAGGTTGATTTATCCACTTTGCCGAAAACGGTCATAATGGCATCAAACATATTGGAATAGTTGAACGGCTTTCTCATAAAGAGATCGATAAATAGCGATTCCAGCTCCTCATCGCTCAATATTTTATCGTAAGCACTGAGCAGAATTACCTTTTTGATGTTTTTTCGTAACCCTTTCGATTTTAATATTTCCATTGTTTCCACGCCGTCGGGCGAAGGCATGATACGGTCGATTATTAACAAATCGAATTTATTTCCGGCTTCAAGTAATTTGATTACCTCGTTGCCGCTGCCCACCGCCTTTACTTTAAACGATAACGATGTCAGCATG
>CAYNVN010000146.1:0-14249 GCA_964400655.1 uncultured Lentimicrobiaceae bacterium | reverse complement strand
ATTAACGAAGTATCAAATGGTTTTAGCCATTAATGATTCTTTAAAATATTGACTCCCCCTTACCCCTTTTCAGTAAATCACTTACCCAAATTATTGTACCTTTGCAAATCAATTAACAGCTTAAATTAAGGGATGAAAAAGGTAATTTTATTTATCTTGTTATTGTCATCAATAGCAGGTTATGCACAGTTCGATAAATGGTTTGAAAATAAAACCTTACGGTTGGATTATTACCATAACGGCAACCGTGAAAAAGAGATTTATTCGTTTGACGAACTACTGGAAGAACCCTTTTGGGGCGGCTCTCATACCAACCTGATCGATACTTTTGAATACGGAAATTATTACTTTAAGGTTTACGATGCCGGCAGCCGGCAATTGCTTTATTCACGCGGATACTCCACTCTGTTTTACGAATGGCAAACCACCAAAGAGGCGGATACCGTTTGGAGGACATTTTCGGAAACCGTTGTCTTTCCCTTTCCTAAAAAACCGGTGGATGTGGAGATTTTCAAACGTACATGGAAGGGAAAATGGAAAAAAATGTTCGGCTATCGTGTTGACCCGGAAAACTACTTTATAAAAAAAGACAGAAGGTTGCAATACCCCTCGTTTGATGTGCATGTAACCGGAAACCCTTCCGAAAGAGTGGATGTTGTTATCCTTCCCGAAGGTTATACCAAAGAGGAAATGGGATTGTTTATTGCCGATTGTGAAAAGTTTAAAACCGACTTTTTCAAATTTGCTCCCTATTCCTCCAACAAAAACAAGTTTAACATACGGGCTGTATGGGCTCCTTCAAAAAACCGGGGAACCGATATCCCCAAAGATAATGTGTGGAGATCGACCATTTTAAACAGCGGATACTATACCTTTAACAGCGAACGCTATTTGATGACCATGGATGAGAAAAGCGTTCGCGATTTGGCAGCCAATGCTCCTTACGATCAAATATACATTTTGGTAAACAGCAAAAAATACGGGGGAGGAGCCATTTACAATTACTATAACGTAAGTGTAAACAGCAACGCTAAATCGGCACAAATTTTAATTCATGAGTTTGGGCACGGCTTTGCCGGACTGGGTGATGAGTACGGATACGACAATACGTACGGCGATATGTACAATTTTAAAATTGAACCCTGGGAGCCCAACCTTACAACCTTAAAGCATTTTGATAAGAAATGGAAAAACATGGTTAACGACACCGTTCCCGTTCCTACGCCTGACATTGAAAAATATTATCATGTGGTGGGAGCTTTCGAGGGAGCAGGTTATGTGGGCAAAGGCGTTTATCGTCCGGTTCACGATTGTATGATGAGAAGCTTTGCCGGTAATGATTTTTGCCCTGTTTGCCGGGATGCCATTCAAAAAATGATTGACTTTTATTCAAATTAACCAAAAAGATGATTACCAAATTAGACGATATGTTTGAAGTGCTCCGGTTGCGCGAAAGCAAACGGCTGGTAGCAGCGTATGCCAACGATTCGCACACCATAGGAGCTGTTAACAAAGCCGTTGATTTAGGACTTGTTGATGCCACTTTGGTTGGCGATAAAGAGGAGATTGCTTCGGTTTGTAAAAACGAAGGAATTGATATCTCCAAATTTGACATTGTTCACGAACCCGACGAAACGGGAGCTGCAAATAAAGCGGTAGCACTAATCAATGAAGGTCGCGGAAATTTGCTGATGAAAGGGCTGGTAAGCACCGATAAATATATGCGGGCCATCCTGCATAAAGAAAAAGGGCTGATGCCTCCCGGGGCCGTACTGAGCCATGTTACGGTAATGGAAAATACAAACTACCATAAATTACTGATTTTTGGCGATGTGGCCATCATCCCTGCACCCGAACTGAAAGAAAAAATAGCCATTACAAATTACCTGATTGCAACCGCAAAAGCCCTTGGCATTGAAAAACCCAAAGTGGCGGTACTGGCTGCCACCGAGCAGGTGTCACCAAAAATGCCCGCCTGTGTGGATGCCGCACTTATTGCAAAAATGGCCGACCGCGGCCAGATTAAAGGAGCCTGTGTTGACGGTCCCCTTGCACTGGATGTTGCCATCGACAAAGAGAGTGCCGAAATAAAGAAACTGAAAGGCCATGTTGCCGGAGATGCCGACTGTTTGGTGTTTCCCAATATCGAATCGGGAAATGTTTTTTATAAAGCCAACACCAAACTGGCCAAAAGCGAGCTGGGGGCTATGGTGGTGGGAGCCAAAGTGCCGGCAGTACTGTCGTCAAGAGGCGACACCATAAAAACCAAACTCTATTCCATTGCTTTGGCAGCACTTTCGGCACATTAACTTACAGACAATAAAATGGAAGAGATACGAATATTAGCCATCAATCCGGGTTCAACCTCCACCAAAATAGCCGTCTATATTGGAACCAATCCCGTATTTATTCAAACCATCCGGCATACAAAAGAGGAAATTGAAAAGTACGACCGTATTACCGACCAGTTTCAGTTTCGTAAAGATTTGATTTTAAAAGAGCTTGAAGATGCCGAAATCAGAATAGACCTTATTCGTGTGGTGATGGGGCGTGGCGGACTAATCAAACCGGTTGAGTCGGGTGTTATCGCCGTAAATGAAAAGATGATTCACGACTTGCGCGAATGTGTTTACGGCGAACATGCTTCCAACCTTGGCGGACTGATTGCCTGGGATATTGCCAAATCGCTGCCCGATGCAAAAGCATACATTGTTAACCCGGTGGTTGTTGACGAACTGGAAGAAATTGCCCGTATTTCGGGTCATCCGTTGTTGCCCCGCCGTTCAATTTTTCATGCACTTAATCAAAAGGCAGTTGCCCGCCAGCATGCTAAATCCATTATGCGAAAGTACGAAGAGCTGAACCTTGTTGTGGTTCATCTTGGCGGAGGTATTACCGTTGGTGCCCACAAAAAAGGCCGGGTGGTTGATGTAAATCAGGGACTGGACGGCGACGGGCCTTTCTCACCCGAAAGAAGCGGAACATTGCCTGTGGGCGATTTGGTGCGCTTATGCTTTAGTGGTAAATATACCGAAAAGGAAATACTTAAAATGATTACCGGTAAAGGAGGATTGGTTGCCTATCTGGGTACCAACAGTGCTTATGAAGTCGAAAAACGGGCCGCTGCCGGAGATGAAGAGGCCAAACTTATTTACGATGCCATGGCCTATCAGGTGGCCAAGGAGGTGGGTGCCATGGCAACCGTTTTAGGGTGTAACGTAGATGGTATTTTAATTACCGGAGGAATTGCTTACGATAAATATTTTATCAATCAAATAATCTCTCATGTTCATCGCATTGCCCCTGTGCATGTTTATCCGGGTGAGGATGAGATGAAAGCGCTGGCAATGAATGCTCTTAGAGTGGTAAAGGGAGAAACCGTTGCGCGGGTTTACGATTAATCTGTTTTTTGTATTACAACCATAATAGAAAACAAATTGTCATTTTATTTGAGAAACCAAAACCTTATATTTTAATATGAAAAAAATTAGATTTTTACTCTTTTTTGTTGTGCTTGGTTTTGCCGTACTTACGGTAACCGGTGTAATCAGTGATACACAAAAACTTAACAAAAGAGAGCGACGTGCACAAATTAATTGGAAAATTGATAACCAGGGCTATTGGCGTAAACTTATTGCCGAAGGCCTTGTTATGGGAAATCCCGATGTAAAAGTTGCTCCGGCCGTTTATACCGGTAGCGAAATTAGGGCTCATGCTTCAATTACCGAAAACTCACCCGATGTTCCCGTAGTTGACGAAGGCTCTTCAACACAAAGTGAAAACTCCATTTTTGTTGACCGAAATGCAGAGGATATCGCCCTTAACTCAAATAACTCAACTTCTCCTACAGGACCACCTTCTTATGGTGCCGACTATCTTTATACATTTGACTTTGCCGAAACCTGGGATGGCAGTATTTACGGACCGGGAGGAAATAACAGTGGCGACCCCGCAGCCTGTATCGATAATAACGGCCGCTGGTTTGTAGGTTTTATTTCCAACAGCGGTCAGGCAGTCTCTTATTCGGATGATCAGGGACAAAACTGGACCCGCGTACAGGTGGCCCCAAAACCGGGAAACGGTTTTAACGATATGGCAGATAAAAACCATTTATGGGTCGATACAAAACAGGGGAGTCCTTACGAAAATTATGTTTATGATGCCTGGACAGATTTTGGCGGGCCTTACGATAATAAAGTTGTTTTTAAAAGAAGTACCGACGGTGGCGTAACATGGGATGCAAAAATACCGTTAAGTGCAGGTGTAAATGCCGGAAGTCACAGTCAGGGTGTAAACCTTTCGTCGGGACCTAACGGTGAGGTTTATGCCGCTTTTGCCGTTTACGACGGAGGCGCATTAACAGAACGTGCCATAGGCTTTTGTAAGTCGCTCGATGGTGGGGCCACTTTTGAACCTGCTTTCAGAGCCATCGATAATATTCATGGTATCAGGGCCGATGGTGTTCCGCAAAATATGAGAACCGCCTCGTTCCCGGTTATGGATGTTGATATCAGCGGCGGAACATACGACGGCAACATTTACATCGTTTGGCCCAACAGAGGCGTTCCAGGTGTTAATGTGGGGCCTGATATTGATGTATATATGATTCGATCAACCGATGGTGGTAATACCTGGGACGACCCCATTCGTGTAAATCAGGACCCCATCGGACAGGGAAAAGTTCATTATCAGCCCTGGCTCTCGGTTGACCCTGCAAACGGTGTTATCAGTGTAATTTTTTACGATAACCGCAATACGGCTTCTGCTAATATGGCCGAAGCATGGGTTGCCACCTCTTCAAACGGAGGCGAAACATGGGAAGACTTTAAAGTGAGCGATGTGTCGTTTACTCCTTCGCCTATTCCCGGAATGGCAAGCGGTTATTTTGGCGATTATCTTGGTATTTCATCTTATAACGGTCATGTTTATCCAACCTGGACCGATAACAGAAGCGGCCATGCCATGACCTATGTTTCGCCGTTTATTACCATTGTGGTAAATGCCCCTTACGCTTTAACGGCCGATATGTCGCAGGAAACCGGTGTATGTAATCTTTCGTGGAGTCACAATCAGGGTACCGGATTCAAATATTACAAAGTTTTCCGCGATACAACCTTTTTAGATACAACTACTAATCTTACTTTTGTTGATACGGTTCCCGATTATGCCTATGTAACTTATAAGGTAACCGCATTTTACGGCGAGGGCAACGAATCGGTACCGGCCGAGGTTAAAACCCAATACGGATCGTCGCAGGCTGTGTTTACACCCGATACGGTCGTTAAAAACATGAGACTTAATTCGGTTGGTGATGAATTATTGAAAATCGGAAACAAAGGTACTTTGTATCTTACCTATTCTTTGTCACCGTTTTTCAGGAGCGGCAATACGGCTGAACATGAATATGCCATGGCAAAAGGCGGAGGCGATGAGTTTATTCACCGTGTTGAGCTGAGTAACCTGAGCAATGGCTCCGGTGCCGATAATTACAGCAATTTTACCAATCTGCCGGTTTCGCTCAGAAGCGGTAAAGATTACACCATTTCCGTCAGAAACGGTAATCCTTATCCCGGTGACCGGTGTGCCGTTTGGATTGACTGGGACAACAACGGTGAGTTTGATGAATCTGTTATATCTCTTGTTTCTGATGATGAAGGCAGATTGTTTACGGGAACCATCAATGCTCCTAAGGGAATTGATCAGGACAACGTAAGAATGAGAATTCGTCTTGCCGGTCCCGATGATGCAATGGCCCCCGAAGGAGAAACAAAATATGGTGAAGTGGAAGACTATACCTTGTTTATCGCTTCGTGGCTGGATGTAAATCCTGATAAAGATACGGTGGCCGTTGGTGATTCAACCATGGTAACGTTAACTTTCGACAATACAAACATGAATACGGGAACTTATGAAACCGATTTGACATTTAAAATCTCCGATCTTGGTAATACAAGTAAAAAAGTTCATGTTATTATGAATGTAACCGATTTGGAGGTTACTGCATCTGCATCCGAAAATGAGGTTTGTGAGGGCAACGAAGTACAACTGTTTGCCAATACAACGGGAGGAAGCGGAAACTTTAGCTTTCAATGGCATTCAATCCCCGAAGGTTTTACATCCGTCGAACAAAATCCTGTTTTAACACCCGGTGAAACCCGCGATTATATTGTTGAGGTTATCGACGGCATGGTGTCGATGTTTGATACGGTTACCGTAAACGTACTTCCCAAACCGGAAGTAAATATCGGTGAAGATGCAGTTATTTGCGGCGAAGGTTCCATTGAACTGAATGCCGGTAACGAAGGTGCTGCCTATTTATGGTCAACGGGTGAAACTTCACAAACCATTACCGTACAGGAAGCTGCTGGTTCAGGCGTTAAAACGGTTTGGGTTGAAGTTACCAACGAAAGCGGTTGTTCAAATGCTGATACCATCGAAATTGATTTTGCGGCACTGCCCGTAGTAGAACTTGGTAACGATACTTCGTTTTGTGCCCAGGACGGTTCGTACATTGTTCTCGATGCCGGTAACGAAGGTGCCGCTTATAGCTGGTCAACCGGCGATACCGACCAAACCTTAACCGTTGATACTTTGACCTTAGGATATGGTTCGCACGATATTTCGGTTGAAGTTACGGATGATAAAGGGTGTATGGGTACCGATGAGGTAACCGTTGAACTGAAAAACTGTACGGGAATCGGTGAAAACAGCGCCGGCGTTAGCGTTGAGGTTTATCCTAATCCCAACAACGGTATTTTTACGCTTGAATTAAACAGCCTGCACAGCGATAAGGTTAACATTAAAATTGTAAGCATCAACGGTTCTGTGGTGTTTGAGCAAAATAATGTTACCGTTAACGGAAACCACAGGCAAAGCATTAACCTGAACGGATTTTCAAAAGGTGTTTACAACATCTTTGTTTCGGGCGATGATTATAAGCTTTACAAAAAGGTGGTTGTCCGCTAATAACGTTGATTTTAACACTAATTGATGATACTGAAAAAGGCTGTTCGTTTACGAACAGCCTTTTTTGTATTTTTACAGCATGAAACACCTTTTAATAGCCCGACATGCAAAATCATCGTGGGATGATTTTACCATTGACGACCATGAACGACCGATACTGGAAAAAGGCAGACGAAAAAGTATCAGGGTTGCCGCCGAATTAAAAAGCAGAGGTATCATTCCCGACATGATAATAAGCAGTACGGCGGTACGCGCCAAAGAAACAGCGTTGCTGCTGGCTCGTGAGTTAGAAATTCAGGAAGATAAAGTGGTTTTCAACAAACATCTGTATCATGCTTATGACGATGAAGTGCTGGCAGAACTTTTTGCTCTTGATGATTCGGTTAACACGGTGATGATAGTGGGACACAATCCCACCCTTACCGATGTTGTAAACCATTTTTCTAATAAACCCATCGATAATCTTCCCACTTCTGCCGTGGCATCGGTTACATTTAAAACCGACAGTTGGGAAAAAACGGGCAATTGTAAGTTTAAATTTAATTTTATTGTGAAAGCATAATCGTACGGGTATTGCATTTGTTGAACTGATTAATCCATTCCGAATCTGATGAAAACAAAATATATTAACAGAGAAATATCGTGGCTCAGGTTTAATGAGCGGGTATTGCAGGAAGCCATGGATCCTTCGGTTCCGGTTATTGAGCGGTTAAGGTTTCTTGGTATTTTTTCAAACAACCGCGACGAATTTTTCAGGGTGCGGGTAGCCACTGTTAAACGTATGCTCCACATGAAAATGTACCCCGATGATAAACCCGGCTTTGACCCTGCCAAACTTTTAATGGAGATACTCGAGATTGTAGAAGACCAGGAACGTAAATTTAATGAAACCTTTAAAACACTTGTTAATAAACTTGAAGAAGAGCAGATTAGTTTTGTGAACGAAACACAGCTTACGCCCAAACAGTCGGAATACGTACAGCACTATTTTCAGGAAAAAGTCCGCCCTTTGCTGTTTCCCATCATTCTTAAAAACCTGCGTACACCCGATACCTTACGCGATAATGCCATATATCTTGCTTTAATATTACAGGACAGCTCAAAAAAACAGGAAGATGAGTATGCCATCATCCGTATTCCTTCCGACCGTATTTCGCGCTTCTTGTTATTGCCCTGCGAAAAGGATAATAACAAAAAGTGTATTATGATGCTGGATGATGTTATAAGGCACTCCATGGGCGATATTTTTAAACCCTTTGGATACGATATTTACAATGCTTATACCATCAAACTAACCAGAGATGCAGGGCTGGAAATTGATAACGATATTAAAAAAAGTTTTATCGAGCTTATTGCCGAAAGTTTAAAGAAAAGGAAAAAGGGGGTGCCGGTTCGTTTTGTGTACGATAAAGAGATACCTGCTTCGTTGTTAAAAAAACTGCTTCGGAAACTGAAAATTTCGGAAGGCGACCATTTACGCGGTGGCGGCCGTTATCATAATTTTAAAGATTTTATGTCGTTTCCCAATCCGGGTTCTTCCAAACTGGTTTATGAAAAGAAATCTCCCATTCCTCATCCCAAACTTTCAAAGGATGCCAGCATATTAAAAGCCATCCGCAAAAGCGATATACTGTTGCATTATCCCTATCATTCGTTTCAGTATATTGTTGACCTGCTCAGAGAGGCTTCCATCGATCCGAAAGTGCGTGCAATTAAAATGACCTTTTATCGTGCAGCCCGCCATTCAAATGTTATCAATGCGCTTATCAATGCCGCACGAAACGGTAAAGATGTTACGGTTTATCTCGAAATACAGGCGCGGTTTGATGAAGCCAATAACATATACTGGACCGAACGCCTCAGGGAAGAGGGAGTGAAAATTATTAAAGCCCTGCCCGGCTATAAAGTACATGCAAAACTTATTCTTATCCGCCGTAAAGAACATGGCGAAAACAGATATTATACCAACATAAGTACGGGAAATTTTAATGAACAAACCGCCTTTTTTTATACCGACGACAGTTTGTTGACTTCCAATCAGGAAATTGCCGCCGAAGTTAATGAGTTGTTTCACCTGATGGAGATGCCCTTTAACCCTCCTAAATTTAAACATCTGTTGGTTTCTCCGTTTTTCTTTCGCGATCATGTTATAAAACTGATTAATCACGAAATTAAAAATGCCAAAGCGGGGAAAGAGGCCCGGATTATTATTAAGATGAACAACCTTGTGGATAAAAAAGTGGTTGATAAACTGTATCAGGCTTCCAAAGCGGGCGTTAAGGTCGATCTTATCATTAGAAGTATTTGTGTGCTGGTTCCCGGAGTTAACGGGCTGAGCGAAAACATCAGTGCCATCAGCATTGTTGATAAATATCTTGAACATACCCGGGTTTTTGTTTTTGCCAACGGAGGAAAACCGCGATATTATCTTTCGTCGGCCGACTGGATGATAAGAAATTTCGACCACCGTTTTGAAGTGGCCACTCCCATTTACGATAAAAAGCTGCAAAAGGAAATATGGGATATTTTGCAGTTACAGCTAAACGACAATGTTAAGGCAAGGCTGCTGAATATTGACCCGGTTAACCGCTACCGCGTTACGGAAGGAGATAATAAAATACGGTCGCAGTTTGCCGTTTACGATTATTTGAAAAGCATAAGCCGGAAATAAAGGCCTGTTAAAAGCGGGGTTCCCTTTATCAACGGCTAAAACAGAACTTTAAAGGCGTATTTAAATAGTTTACTACCTTTGCCGCTTATTATTGAATTATATTTCCCCAATGAATTTTAAAGAATTAAACCTTTCCGAAACACTGTTGGAGGCCATCTCTTACATGGGTTTTGAAGAGGCGACCCCCATTCAGGAGCAGGCCATTCCTGCCATCCTGGATAAAAAAGATATGATTGCCTGTGCACAAACAGGAACAGGTAAAACGGCAGCATTTATACTTCCCGTGTTAAACGAACTGCTTAAGGAAGAGGAACAACATAAAACACGCGTTTTGGTTATTGTGCCAACCCGCGAACTGGCCCTGCAAATCGACCAGCAAATACAAGGCTTTTCCTATTTTACCAATGCCGAATCCATTGCCATTTACGGTGGCGGAACCGGTTCGGAATGGGAACAGCAAAAAAAAGCACTCACAAGAGGTTCCGAAATCGTGGTAGCCACTCCCGGCAAACTAATCTCACACCTCAACATGGGGTATGTAAAGTTTGATGACATTAAATATCTGATTCTTGATGAAGCCGACCGTATGCTGGACATGGGCTTTTACGATGATATTCAAAAGATAATTACCTATTTGCCTAAAAACCGCCAAACCCTGATGTTTAGTGCCACCATGCCGCCGAAAATTAAAAAACTGGCTTCGCGGACACTAAAGAATCCGGTGGAGATAACCATCGGGCTTTCAAAACCCGCCGAAGGGGTTTTGCAGGAGGCTTTTCTTGCATACGAAACACAAAAAACTCCGTTAATAAAAAAGCTGATTGCCGATAAGCCGGAGGCAAAAAGTGTTTTAATATTCACTTCCACTAAAAAAAAGGTCAGCAGTATTGTGCGCGGATTACGCGGTAACGGATACAGGGTTGAAGGCATATCATCCGACCTGGAGCAGATTAGGCGCGAGGAGGTTTTGAGCGGCTTTCGTGCCAAACAAACCCGTGTGCTGGTTGCCACCGATGTGTTGAGCAGGGGGATTGATATTAAAGATATTGATATTGTTATCAATTACGATGTGCCGGGCGATGCCGAAGATTATGTTCACCGTGTGGGCCGTACGGCCAGGGCCGAAACCACCGGTTTGGCCATTACCCTTATCAATGAGGATGATATGTACAAGTTCGGCCGTATAGAAGCGCTTATTGGTAAAGAGGTGTTAAAGCTTCCGGTACCCGCTGAACTGGGCGAAAGTCCGCAATGGAAAGTAAACCAGAGAGGCGGCGGCAGACGTTACGGTAACAAAAAACATCATCCCAAAAAAGGGGGCAACCGCCGAAGCGGTTTTAAAAGGAAAAAGAGGAATGAGTAACGGGGTGGTTAAAGAGATAAATAATTCCTAACCCTCAATCCGTTTTCTGATGGCTTCGGTTTCCGCTTCAAATCCAGGTTTTCCCAGCAGGGCAAACATATTGCGTTTATAGGCTTCAACACCCGGCTGGTCAAACGGGTTAACATCCAAAATGTATCCGCTTACCGCACAAGCCATTTCGTAAAAGTAAATCAACTGTCCCAATACAAATTCGTTAATCTCCGGTATGGTAATCCTCAAATTGGGTACGCCACCGTCAACGTGGGCAATGGTGGTTCCCAGTTCGGCCATTTGATTTACCTCATGAATGCGTTTACCGGCAAGGTAATTCAGTTTGTCGAGGTTGTCGTTATCGGCGGGAACCTGCAAAGTGTTTTCCGGTTTTTCAACCGAGATAACCGTTTCAAAAATATTGCGTAATCCCTCCTGAATATACTGTCCCATCGAGTGCAAATCGGTGGTGTTGCTTACACCTGCCGGAAAAATTCCTTTGTTCTCTTTTCCTTCGCTCTCGCCGTAAAGTTGTTTCCACCACTCGGTAAAGAAAAGCAGTTTGGGTTCGTAATTAACGGTGATTTCAACCACTTTACCATTGTTATAAAGCACGTTACGCACTGCGGCATAAGCCGAAACGGGATTTGTTTTTATTGAGGATTCCGAAGCAACAAAAGACTCCATCTCTTTGGCACCATTTATCAGTTTGCGCACATCATGTCCGGCAACGGCAATGGGTAGCAATCCAACGGGGGTGAGTACCGAATATCGTCCGCCCACATCGTCGGGTACAACAAAAGTTTCGTAACCTTTTTCGGTGGCCAGTTGTTTTAAAGCACCTTTTGCCTTGTCGGTTATGGCTACAATCCGGCTTTGCGCCTCTTTTTCGCCGTATTTGTTTTCAAGATGACTGCGCAGCAATCTGAATGCCAGTGCAGGCTCGGTGGTGGTTCCCGATTTGGAGATAACAATAAGGGAGTACTCCTTTTCGTTTAGTACCTGTAAAAGTTCGGTAAGGTAATCTTCGCTGATGTTATGTCCGGCATACAAAACAACCGGATTTCCCTTTTTTTTATTCAACAGGTTAAACGGCGACGATAAGGCTTCAATAACAGCCCTTGCCCCCAGATAAGACCCTCCGATACCTATCACCACGCATACTTCCGATTTGGAACGCAATGTAGCGGCTGTTTTTTCAATTTTGTCAAGCAGGGCGTTTTCGGTTTTTGAAGGAAGGTCAACCCACCCGAGAAAATCGTTTCCTTTACCGCTTCTGTTGTAAATGGCCCGGTAGTTATCGTTTATCTTTTGCTGAAGGTTTAATATCTCTTCTTCGGTAATAAACCCCAGCGCTTTTGAATAATCAAACTGAATATGGTTCATGGTTTTAAATTTTATTGTTTTTACAAAGGTAACAATATCTTAAAGGGCTGCAACGGTACAACGGGGTTGGCAGGTTAACTTTTGTGTGGTTGTTTGCATCAATCCTAAAATGGTTTTATTATTTCTTAACACAGTAAAATAACCCTTTAATGTGGGATTTTGTTATATTTGCATCATTCTATTTAAACAGATTATAAATAATAATTGTCTCATTTAAAAAACTTTAGTTATGAAAATAAACAGGTATGTTGATATTTCAACCATCGACAGAGAAGCAAAAAAAGATTACATCGACCGTCATTCACCATTTATTCACTGCGAAAAAAGTGCAAAAAAGGGTGAAAAATTTAAAGTAACCGTAAAACTGGGTGACGAATATGTTCATCCCGACGATTTTGATCATTACATAGAGTATGTTCAGTTGTGGAACCGCGAAACCATGTTGGCAACCGCCCACTTTACTCCGGGTGCACTGGGCAACATGCCCGGCCATGTTGAAGTTGACTTTCACATTGTTCCTGTTAAAAACATGAAACTTACCGCCATGGCTTACTGTACCAAGCACGGTTTATGGCAAAGCGACGATGTTGAAGTTGAAGTAACGGAATAATCGCAGTAGTAATTTTTTCGTACAAAAAAAGCAGGACTGACATCAGCCCTGCTTTTTTTATTATTAATGGTTGCTAAAATTATTTGTTCTTTTTACTTAAAATTGAGATATCAAGCCCGATGGCCATTCCCCAGGTGGTTTTCTCATAGTTTTCGCTATAAGGTACCATTTGCTGTCCCCACATGTCATAGGTTTTGTCAACAGTTTGGTCTTGATACATTACATAATAAAAACCGGCGTTCAGTGTAAAGGTATCATTGAATTTATAACCGCCGCCAAAAGCAACCGATGAGGTGTTAAGGCTGTAGCTAAAAGCATCCTGATAATTATCGTTAACACCTGATTTTGTCATATCGAATCCAACGCTGGCAAAAAATCCTTTTGTAAACCAGTATTCAACGCCAAGACCGAGTTCCCATGAATTATTGTCAATATAATTAATGGTTTGGCCATCTTTTTCTGAGGTTGCCCAGTCGGCACCCTTATCAAAGTATAAGGTATATGAACCGCTTAATAACAGTTTTTCTCCTATTCTGTAGTCAACTCCTGCTGAAAACAATGCAGGAATATCGGCGTTTGTTTTTGCTCCGTCGGGGAACATTTCGATGGGAGTTCCGTCGGGGTTCAGTCCGATAATAAAACCTTTACCCGGTTCTGTTTTGTTGGTTAAATCCATTTTGGTTTTAAACTCATATTTTAAACCGAAGTTCAAATGATTTTCAAGAAACGAAAGGTTAACACCAATGATGGGGGCAATACCGCTACCTGTTTGGGTAATGTCTGCATCCTGATCGCCCATTAATGCTGCTCCCGCATACATGCTGTTTGCGCTTGAATAATATTGTTGCGAAGCAGTGTAATAGGTATTTTGAGCTTGTTCCAGTGTCATGGCATCAATTTGTTCCTGTGTTAATCCAATTTGGAGCAGTCCGCCTTCAAGCTGGGCTTTTTGTGCGGCATCAATGGCTCCCACTGCTTCAGCCTGATCAAAAGTAAGTCCGCCCAGGTTGTTGTCCATCAGAGGCTGCATCGAGTCTCCGGCACCTTTTGTAATATCTCCGGCAGCTTTGGCCTGATCGCCAAGGCCTTTCATAAACGAATCGGCACGTTCGGTAGTACCGTCGGCTTTAACAATGCTAACATCTTTTACAAATCCTGTATAGGTGTTTTTAGCCATCACATAACGGCCACCGAGGTAAACCGAAATATGATCATTAATGGCATAACTAACGCCAAGTTGCAGGCCCCAATATACCGAGGAA
>CAYNVN010000145.1:0-5534 GCA_964400655.1 uncultured Lentimicrobiaceae bacterium | reverse complement strand
GAGGGCAGGCAAATACCTTTTATTGACCTGACGGAACACTTCTCGTGGGATTCGGCGGAAAAAATGCCGCCCAATTATATGCTGGTGCTGGTTCACGAAGAGAAAGAGGTGGGGATTCTTATCAATAAAATCGTGAGTAAGTATCAGGCGGTAATAAAACCGCTCGGTAAGTATTTGCGGGGAATGGATATTTTTTCGGGAGCCTCCATTTTGGGTGACGGTAACATTGCTCTGGTGATGGATGTGAACAAAATCATTACTAATTTTCAGGATTAATAATTAACAACCATGGATACACAAAATAATATAAATACTTACCTTTCCTTTTCGCTGGGAGGGGAGGAGTTTGCGCTCAATGTGCATAATGTGGTTAAAATTTTGCAGGTGCAACAATTTACCAGAATCCCGCAATCGCCACCCTATTTAAAGGGCATTATCAACATCAGGGGTAATGTAATTCCCGTGGTGGATACCTATTATAAATTTGGTTTTACTTCGCCGGGAACTGACGAGCCGCAGATAATCATTATTTTAACCCTTTCAATAAATGGCGAAGAAGCAAATGTGGGCATATTGGCCGATAAAGCCAACGAGGTGTTCGAAGCCGATGTTGACTCCATTAGAGATTATCCGGCGTTGAGCGAAAAGTACAACAGCAATTTTATCCGGGGTGTGTATAAAAAAGGTGAGGATTTTATTTTGATTCTTGATGTGGAAAAGGTGTTTAGCAGTGAGGATATTACGCGTTTACAAAATATAGGATAATACAAAATAACAATATTATGAAAAATTTAAAGATTGGAACAAAATTGTATGTAATGCTTGCCATAACTCTGGCATTAATAGCGTTAGTGGGTCAGAACGGACTTTCCAATTTAAAAAAGATTGAAAATGCAGCCAACGACATGTATAATAACAGGGTGGCTCCTTTGAAGCATCTGAAAAGCTTTTCGGATGAACTGATTATGTCCATTGCTTTTCCCATTCAGCAAATTCAAAGAAGCGACAGCATTGACAAGTCGGAGGTTTACAATCTTGTGATAAAACTCGATCATTTAAAAATTACATGGAACAATCTGGAAAACCTCATGGGGGCACATACCAACAAAAGCCTGATTGAAAAAACCAACCTCGATTTTCTGGAAATGGTTAAACATACCGAAGATATTCTTGAGGCTGCCAAATCCATGAAAAAGATAAAGAGCAGTGAAAAGTATCGTTTTGATGTGTTTTTCAGCTCGCTGAATAAAACGGTACAGGATGTTAATCAGCTGATGGAGTACCATCTGGAAGAAGCGGAGAAAATAAGTATGAATGCCGCAAAGATTATGGAATCAACAAAAACTCAGGCCATGATAATAATTATCGGCGGTTTGATACTTATTTTTGTTCTTGCCGTTTTCCTTATCCGCGATATTGCCAATAAGCTTAAAGTAAGCAATAAGGTGATTAACGAGCTGGCCAAAGGTAACCTTGAAGTTGAAATCCCCGAATTACCGAAAGATGAGCTGGGAGAGGTTATATACAATATTGAAGGTATGCGCGATAAGCTTAAGGAGGTGGTAACCACTGTGTTTATGGCCGCCGATAATTTGTCGCTGGCAAGCAGGGAGCTGAGTTCCGCTTCGCAAAATATTTCGCAGGGAGCAACGGCTCAGGCATCATCCACCGAGGAGGTCTCCTCATCCATTGAAGAGATGGTTTCGGCCATTCAGGAAAATGCAAGCAATGCCAAGGAAACAGAAAAAATTGCCGAAAACCTTGCCGACAAAACCGATAAAATGGTGCATGCCGCCGTTGACAGCCGCGTGAAAATTAACGATATTGCCGAAAAGATCAGCATTATTGATGAAATTGCCTTCCAAACCAATATTCTTGCACTGAATGCGGCCGTTGAAGCTGCCCGGGCAGGTGAACACGGAAAAGGATTCGGGGTGGTTGCTTCGGAAGTTGGTAAGCTGGCCGACCGCAGTAAAAAAGCTGCCAGCGAAATTGAAGACCTTTCAAAATCAAGTGTTAACGTTATTGAAGAGGCAGGTGTGTTGATGCAGGATATTGCCCCCGAAATTAATAAAACATCAACCTTAATCAGAAGGATTAACAATGCCAGCCAGGAGCAGGAGATGGGAGCAAACCAGATAAACATTGCCATACAACACCTCAACGAAATTACACAGCAAAACGCTGCTGCATCGGAGCAAATTGCCACCAGTGCCGAGGAGCTTTCGGGACAGGCCGAACAGTTGTTGCAAACCATGACCTTCTTTAAACTCGACACCAAAGAGTTTAAAGTTTCTTCCAATACGGGATTCCAGCGTCCGCAACACACTTCTGTATTTGAAAATGAAGCCCCTCCCAAACGCATAAAAGATAATTCATCATCGGGAGTCTATATTGATCTTGGTAAAGAAGACAACCTTGACAGTGGTTTCGAAAAATTTTAATTTTTATGGACAATATCGGGAAAAATAGCAGATTTGATTTTGGTATTGAAGATTTCGGAGAGTTTACCGACCGCGATTTTCATAAACTCAGCAGGTTTATCTACCGGGAGTTTGGTATTCAGTTGCCCGATAAAAAAAAGTTTTTACTTAAATCACGTCTTGTAAAACGGCTGAAAGCACTGAATATGAAACGATATTCCGATTATGTGAATTTTGTTTTGAAAGGAGGTGATTTGAGCAGCGAGGAGGTGATTGAGATGATAGATGTGGTATCGACCAACAAAACGGATTTTTTTCGTGAGAGCGCCCATTTTGATTTTCTTATTGATTCTGTTATTCCCGATTTGATGGGTAAAGGAATTAAAAACCCGAAGGTGTGGAGTGCAGGATGCTCAAGCGGAGAGGAGGTATATACCCTTTGCATGGTGCTGGAAGACGAATGCCGGTTAAACCGCATTCGCGATTACATTGTTTACGGCAGCGATATTTCAACTTCAATTTTAAAAAAGGCCGTTAAGGCCATTTATCCCTTTTCGGCTGCCGAAAATATCCCCGACAGGTATCGTAAACGATATCTGCTTAAAAGTAAAGGCGATGGGAAACAGCAAATACGCATATCGAAAGTGTTGCGCGATAAAACACGGTTTATGTGGCTAAATCTTGTGGATGATTATTATAACCTTGCCAAAGATTTTGATATTGTTTTTTGCAGAAATACACTTATCTATTTTGATAAAATAATGCAGCGTAAAGTGGTTACAAATTTGCTGGAACATTTAAAACCGGGCGGGTATCTTTTTATCGGCCATTCCGAATCGTTGTTAAATCATCATTTTAATAACATAAAACAGGTAAAACCCACCATATACCGTAAAACAAAATAATATAGGAAACAGAGAATCATTATTCAGATAAAGATTATGGATGACATTAGCAGATTACAAGAGGAGAATCAGAAACTTAACGCCAGGCTGGAAGCGCTGAATGAAAAACTCGAAAAGTCGGAAGGATACAAAAGTTACTTTATTTCACTTATTACAAATGAAATAATCAACCCTTTTACCTCCATACTCGGGCTTTCAAAAGCCATCACGCAACTTGGCGGCAATGATATGAACAAAGCAAAGGAGCTGGCGCAGATCATCTATTCCGAAGCTTTTTTTCTGGATTTCCAGCTGAATAATATATTTATGGCCGCACGGCTCGAAGCGGGTGAAGCGGTGGCCAATCCGGTTAAAGTTGATGTGGTTTCGGTGTTGAAACAGGTGTTGGATGAATTTAAGCCGGAGGCAGAAAAAAAATCGCTGGAGCTGTTACTTGAAAATGATGACAACCCCGCACTGTCGGTATTTGTCGTGGATCCTGTAATTATAAAAATCGTTGTTTCAAATCTTGTAAGCAACGCCATTAAGGCCTCCGACCCCGAAAACCGTGTTGTTGTATATGCCGGAGTGGAAGAGGGAATTTTGAACATTACCGTGCAGGATTTTGGCGTGGGTATCGAGCAACAAAAAATACATGAGCTTTTTGACAGGTTCAAAAGGCTTGATGAAACCATTAATTCAATCAATACCGGTAGCGGTATCGGCTTGCCGGTTGTTACGGGAGTGTTGGATTTGCTGCACGGTAAGCTTGATGTGGAAAGTGAACCGGGCAAAGGCTCCATTTTCAGGGTTACAGTTCCCGAGGCGATACGAACCGATTGCGGTTTTGCTGCTGATGATGACGAGTTGTTTTTTGATATGGATGATGAAGCAGAAAGTTTTTAAGGTAATATGACCGAATATAATAAGCATTTTTTATACCCTTCGGCGATGTATGTGAGTAAGGAACCGTGCATTGTAACTACTTTGCTGGGGTCGTGCGTGGCGGTATTTCTTTATGATTCGGTAAACAGAATCGGAGGGGTAAATCATTATATGTTGCCTTTGTGGAACGGCGAGGGGCTTGCGTCGCCTAAGTTTGGTAATATTGCCATTAAAATGTTGCTGGAAAAAATGATAAAAACGGGAAGCCGTCCCGATAATATTATTGCCAAAGTTTTTGGAGGAGCAGCCGTTTTGGATACCAAAACCCAGGTGTTTTTTATCGGCGAACGAAACATTAAGGTGGCTTACGAACATTTGGGAAAAGAAAAGATTAAAGTGGTGGCAGCAAGTACGGGAGGAAAACTGGGAAGGAAATTGTTGTTCAATACTTATACGGGAGAGGTGAAACAAAAGTATATCGAGAAAGTTTTGGAAAGGAGTAAAACAAGCTGATGTCAAGCGAAAAAAAAATAAAAGTACTAATAATTGATGATCTCGATGTGGTTGTAATGGCGGTGTCGCGGATTGTTAATGAACAACCGGATATGTACATTTATGCTGCGGCCTCCAACCCTTATGATGCTGTTAAGGTAATCGGTAAGGAAAAACCCGATGTAATCATCCTCGATATACAAATGCCCCGCATGGACGGGCTTACCTTTTTGAAAAAGCTCATGACGCAACATCCCATTCCCGTGATAATGTTCTCGAGTGTGGCGGAAAAAGGTTCGGCAAATGCCATTAAAGCCCTAAAACTTGGTGCGGTGAGTATTTTGCCCAAACCTGCAAATATCATCAGTAATCTCGATTTTCATGCCGAACTGGTTAATTCCGTTCGAAATGCTTATGCTGTTAAAGATAAGGTGGCAAAACTGGTTTTGGGAGGCAGGAATCTTGCCAAAAAACCGGAAGGTACTTACGAATCGGTTGCAAAAAGTAACAGCCTGGTCAACCCTGCTCAACGGGTAATTGCCATGGGGGCTTCAACCGGGGGGACGCAGGCTTTTCATTATATTTTTGAACAGCTGCCCGAAGATATTCCCGGCATTGTTATTGTACAGCATATGCCCGGAAATTTTACAAGATGGTTTGCCGAAAGCCTCGATATGAATTCGCGGGTAAGGGTTGTGGAAGCCAAATCGGGGATGGTGCTTAACAGGGGAGAGGCTGTGGTTGCCAACGGGTTTTTTCACATGCAGCTTAAACGAATCAATGATAAATATGTGATATTTACGGATGATCATCCGCCGGTAAACCGACACCGGCCTTCGGTGGATGTGCT